>JAWWCG010000006.1:0-20641 GCA_033720555.1 Kiloniellales bacterium
CGGGCGCCACCTGGGTGTCGATCCACCACGGCGGCGGCGTCGGCATGGGCTTCAGCCAGCACGCCGGCATGGTGATCTGCTGCGACGGCACGCCCGAGGCGGCCAAGCGGATCGAGCGGGGGCTGTGGAACGACCCGGCGACCGGGGTCATGCGCCACGCCGACGCCGGCTACGAGATCGCCCTCGACTGCGCCCGCGAGCACGGCCTCAAGCTGCCGGGCATCCTGTGAGCGGCGGCCGATTCGCCGAGCCCCTGGCCGACGGCGACCCGGAAACCGCCGGCCTGCTGGAGCGGGAGCTCGACCGGCAGCGCCGGCATATCGAGCTGATCGCCTCCGAGAACATCGTCAGCCGGGCGGTGCTGGACGCGCTCGGCCACGCCATCACCAACAAGACCGTCGAGGGCTATCCCGGCAAGCGCTTCCACGGCGGGGCTGAGGTGGTCGACCGGGTCGAGCGCCTCGCCGTCGAGCGCGCCAAGGCGCTGTTCGGCGCGGCCTACGCCAACGTCCAGCCCCATTCCGGCAGCCAGGCCAACCTGGCGGTCTTCTTCGCGCTCCTGAAGCCGGGCGAGCGGGTGCTCGCCATGGACCTGGCGGCCGGCGGGCACCTCAGCCACGGCGCCAAGGCGAACCTGAGCGGGCGCTGGTTCGAGGCCCACGGCTACGGCGTCCGCCGGAGCGACGGGCTGATCGACTACGAAGGGATGGAAGCGCGCGCCCGCGAGGTCCAGCCGCGGCTGATCGTCGCCGGCGGCTCGGCCTATCCCCGCGCCATCGATTTCGCCCGCTTCCGCCGGGCGGCCGACCAGGTGGGTGCCCGCCTGCTGGTCGACATGGCCCACATCGCCGGCCTGGTCGCAGCCGGCGCCCACGAGAGCCCGCTGCCCCACGCCGACGTGGTCACCTGCACCACCACCAAGACCCTGCGCGGGCCGCGCGGCGGCGTGATCCTCACCAACGACGAGGCGCTCTCCAAGGCTCTCGACAGCGCCGTCTTCCCCGGCGTGCAGGGCAGCATCCACCTCCAGGTGATCGCGGCCAAGGCGGTCTGCTTCAAGGAGGCGCGCGCCGACGCGTTCAAGGCCTACGCCCGCCAGGTGATCGCCAACGCCCGTGCGCTCGCCGCCGCACTCGCCGCGCGCGGCTACCGGATCTGGGGCGGCGGCAGCGACACCCACCTGGTGCTGGTCGACGTCGCGGGCAAGGGCCTGACCGGCGCCCGGGCCGAGGCGCGGCTCGAGCGCGCCGGGCTCACCTGCAACAAGAACGCGACCCCCCTCGACCCCACGAACCCGGCCCGGTGGACCGGCATCCGCCTCGGCACCGCCGCCGCCACCACTCGCGGCTTCGCCGAGGCCGAGTTCGATCACGTCGGCCACCTGATCGCCGACCTGCTGGACGACGAGGCGGCGGGCGGGGCGGCGGGCGGGGCGGCGGCCGACCGGGTCGACGCCCGCGCCGCCGCGGCGGTCGCGGACTTGAGCGGACGATTCCCGATTTATTGAAGCGGCGACAGCCCGTTAGCCCCCGACGGAGCCGTGCGACCCGCCACCGGCGGGCGCTCGATCACGGCTTGAATGTACTATCTAAAATAATAAGTCTTGATCGTTGCACATCTTAAGATTGCATCTCCTAGCAATTGGTGCTTAACATTGGCGCCGGTGGAAAACCGGCCCGGGACGGCGGCGCACCAGCATGGCGGCGCCGGCGATGGGCCGCAGCGGAAGGGGGGCAAGGGGATGGTCGCCAAAATCAATGCGGGCGTGTCGGTCAAGGGCGCGATCGCCTATCAAGACGACGTGGACGAGAACCAGTTCCATTATTTTCAGTCGGCACCCAAGCTGACGCTCGAAGACCAGCTCGAGGCCTTCAGCGTCACCTATTGGGGAATCGGCGAACGGCCGTATTTCGCGCGCAATCCCGACACCGACGAGATATCGAGCCAGGTCGGCGCGATCCTTTCGGGCCAGGTGATCTTCGACGTCGCCAACGCGCAGAAACGCGAGCTCGAGCAAAAGATCACCGAGATCTACGACGTCACCGCCCCGAAGCTGGTGCCGTTCATGCTGCTCAACACCGAGATCGTTCCGGTGTTCGCCTCGCAGGTCCTGGGCATCGCCAGCGACGGCGAGGCCACCTTTCCGACCGTCGCGCAAATCGGGTCCAGCGTCGCCTATTCGGTGGGCAACGGATCGGGTCGCTTCGCCCAGCTCTTCGCCAACGTCGTGGCCAAGGGCGGCAGCGTCGGAATCGCCAATCCCGATTTCGCGCTGAACATCTACGGCCAGATCGAGATGGCCGCCGATCCGTGGGTGGTCGAGATCGAGGCCGATCTCCGCCAGGTCTGGGAGTTCACCCGGGCCAAGTTCGACGCCGAGGCCAGGATCGGCTGGTTCAGCCTCACCGCGTCCTTCGAGGACGTCATGCAGGAGATGCAGAAACAAGACATCGTCACGATCAAATACATCGAGGGGTCGCCCGACCTGAAGGACCCGGGCAACCAGCTCTTCGAGCAAGGCAAGGTCCTGTTCGAAGCGATCAACGCGGAGGTCTCCGCGGGAGAGGGCCTCTTCAAGCTCGAGCCTAATCCCACGCCGCCGGACCCGCCGGCGGGCGGCGGCTCGGTCTTGCCCTGGGGCGTCACGGTCAATGCCTCCTATCAGAAGAGCTTCTTCAAGCAGGAGATCAAGCGAACACGCCGGCTGGAATACAGCGGCCGCGTCTTGCGGACCATGCCGAGCTCCATCGTCTTGGCGGTCTCCTGCGGCTCTTCGACCGAGAAGTATTTCTACGACCTGATGGATATGGAAAACCCCTGCATCACCCAATCGAAGATCGACGGCATGAACGAGCGGCTCGCCGCCGAGCGCAAGGCGCAGAACAAGGTGGTCGAGGCGGCGGCCCACGATCTCGACAA
Organism: Kiloniellales bacterium; assembly: GCA_033720555.1. GTDB lineage: Bacteria > Pseudomonadota > Alphaproteobacteria > Kiloniellales > JAKSDN01 > CALJXB01. The sequence continues at coordinate 2,920 of JAWWCG010000006.1, forward strand.
GGGCGCGATCGACAACCCGACCTTCGATCAGGTCATGGCCTACCTGCAGAACAATTCCCTCACGGAAGACATCGAGCAGTCGCCGAGCACGACCGCGGTATTCTCCGGCCCCGGTCAGAGGCGGCCGCCGCGCTCCATGGTCTTCCATCACCGCAAGGCTCGAAAGCCGGCCGAATACGGCGACGTCCTTCGCCGCATCCGCAGGGCCTGAGCGCGCGGCTTCCCGCCGTCGAACGAGGAGGCTCCGCGATGAGGCGATCGGCGAAAAGATCGGGCAGGGCGCCTGGCGCGATTCTGCTCGCGGTCCTCGTCTCATGGTCGGGCGCGGCCGTAGGCGAGGACCTGCAGAGCTACGCCGCCACCTGTCAAAAGGAAACCGGGATCGACGTCGAAGGCTTCGACTGCCTGAGCGGCTTCGAAGTCCCGATGGACGGCGTCGCCGGCAAGGACTGCGCCAAGCCGCCCTACCTGCCGAGCGCCGACTGCCAAACCGGCAGCCGGCTGGGCGTGCAACTGTCCGCGGACGACCCGAACGTCGCCGTGGTCTGGCTGTGCCGCAAGAAGGGCGATCAAAGCGGCTTGGGGCAGGAGCTGTTCCAGGACATCGCCGTCATCCAGACGAATTTCGCCAACGGGGCGACCTGCTTCTATCAGAACCTCGGGAACAAGCTCGACGGCCGCAACGTGCCGCCGCCGCGCGATGGAACCTTCTGGTTCACGCCGGAGAGGACGACCCAGGAGGCATGCGCGTCGTGCCACGACACCGGGCTGCTGCGCACCCCCTACCTGACGCAGGTCGTCTACCCGGACGGCGACCGGCAGGGCCAGCAAGTCCTGCCGCGAAAGCGGCACCGCAAGAACTACTGGTTCCCCGGCGAGGCCTTCCTAGCCTGGAACGGCAAGGTCAAGAAGATCGTGGACACCCGAACCGCCAAGAACTGCACCGGGTGCCACCCCATGGGGCAGAACACCCTGGACAGGGACTTCGGCACCTCGACCTGGTTGGGGCTCCTGGCGACCGGAGACGAGAACACGCCGCACCTGACGCCGGATTCGTCGGGCGGCCGGAAAGCCTTTTGGATGTCGCCCGCGGCCGAGGAGGACGGCCATCCCCGGGTCGAGGACCAAGTCGACGCGCGGCGCATGGCCGCGTGCGCCACCGGCTACGGGGATAACTGCACGCTGGAGGACTGGGGCGGCCAGCTCGAAGCCGCCCGGGAAGGGCTGAAGAACAAGCCGCTTCCCGCTCTCATGCGCCCCATCGTTCAATCTAGCCAGGACTAGACGCGTCCCCGCAGCGTTTCGGGCGAATGTCCCTTCGGTCCGAAAACGTCCACTGGCTTGAGTTTCCTAAAGATGCTAGCTGACCGCATCACGGTCGGAGGCATGGCATGCGGGTCTTCATCCTAGGCGGAACCGGGTCCATCGGAACCGCGATTGTCGGGGAACTGCGCAAAAGATCGCACGATGTCGTCGCGCTCAGCCGGTCGGAGGCGTCCGATCGGAAGCTGGAAAACATGGGCGCGATCCCTTTGCGCGGCGATCTGCGCGAGCCGGCCGCCTGGGTCGACGACGCCTTCGCCCGGGAGGCCATCGTTCATGTCGCCGCGACCTTCAGCGACGATATGGGCGAGGTGGACGATAAGGTGGTCTCGGCCCTCATCGATCGCGCGCGCGCCGCGGCGGCCACCCGGCGCCTGCTCTACACCGGGGGGTGCTGGCTCTACGGCGCGACCGGCGATGTGGTCGCGACGGAGGAAAGCCCCTTCGACCCCTTGCCCGCCTTCGCATGGATGGTCGAGAACGCGGCGCGACTGATGGCGACGCCGGGGCTTGCGACGGCCGTGGTCCATCCGGCGATGGTCTACCACGCGGAGGGCGGCGTGTTCGACCGCTTCCTCGAGGATGCGCGCCAAGGCCGGGCGATCGAGATTTGGGGCAGTCCCGACACCCGTTGGCCGATCGTTCACCGCTCGGATCTGGCGCGGGCCTATTGCGATCTGCTCGAGAGGCCCGAGCTGACGGGCCACTTCAACGCGGTCGCCGAGCACGGCGTGCGGGTGGGCGACATCGCCCGGACCATTGGCGCGGCCTTCGGCGATACCCTCGAGACGTCGATCGCGAGTGTCGAGGACGTCGTCGCGCAGCAGGGCGCATGGGCGCGGGGACCGACGCTGGATCAACAGATGTCCGCGGCGAAGCTCCGCGCCGCGACAGGCTGGGCGCCCGCGGTCGTCGACTACCGACGATCGGATCTCTTCGAGACCTAGACCAGTACCCGTGCGCGGCCCGGCATCGGCGAGACCCGCATCGGCGAGACCCGCATCGACTTGCCAGACGCCGAGGCCATGTCCCGGCCCGTTGGACTCCCGTCGCCGCCTTTCCTAGACTGGCGGGCGCGGGCGGCCGAGCGAGACAGGACGGGGCGGGCATGACGGACTCCCTCTACCAGCGCGATCTCAAGGCGATCGCCGGCATCGAGAAGGTGCGCTTCTTCCCCCTGGCCGTGACCGGCGGCAAGGGGTCCTTCCTGATCGACGAGGACGGGCGCGAGCTGCTCGACCTCTCGGCGACCTGGGGCGCGGCGAGCCTGGGCTACGGCCACCCCGCCGTGGTCGAGGCGGCGCGCCGCGCGGTCACCAACCCGGCCGGGGCGAGCATCCTCTCGAGCGTCAACGAGCCGGCGGTGGCGCTGGCCGAGGAGCTGCTCGCGATCACGCCGCCGGGCCCTCGCGGCGGCGAGCGCCGGGTCTGGCTCGGCCATTCCGGCTCGGACGCCAACGACGCGGTGGTGCGCGCCGTGCCGCTGGCGACCGGCCGGCCGCGCACGATCTCCTTCATCGGCGCCTACCACGGCGGCATCTCGGGCTCGGCGGCGATCTCCGGCCATTCGACCCACAGCCACAGCCCCGGCCAGGCCGGCCTGGTGCAGATTCCCTATCCCGACCCCTATCGGCCGCAGATGGCCGGCGACATCGGCGAGTCCGTGCTCGCCTATCTCGATTATCTCTTCGCCACCGTCTGCCCGCCGGAGAGCGTCGGCGCCGTCTTTATCGAGCCGATCCAGTCCGACGGCGGGCTCATCGTTCCGCCGCCGGGCTTCCTCAAGAGCCTCGAGGCGCGCTGCCGGCGCCACGGCATCCTAGTGGTGTGCGACGAGGTCAAGGTGGGGCTCGCGCGGCCCGGCGTCCTGCATTGCTTCGAGGCCGAGGGCCTGACGCCCGACATCGTGGTCTTCGGCAAGGGCCTCGGCGGCGGCCTGCCGCTCTCCGCGGCGATCGGGCCGGCGGAGATCATGGACGTGACGACCGCCTTCGCCATCGAGACCACCGCCGGCAACGCCGTCTCGGCCGAGGTCGGGCGCGCCGTGCTGCGCACCATCCACGAGCAGGACCTGCCAGCCCAGGCGGCCGCCCGCGGCGCCCGCCTGTCGGACGGCCTGCGGCAGCTCGCCGAAACGCATCGGCTGATCGGCGACGTGCGCGGCCGCGGCCTCACCATCGGCACCGAGCTGGTGCGCGACCGGGAGACCAAGGAGCCGGCCAAGGCGGAGACCGCGAAGCTGGTGTTCCGGGCCTACGAGCTGGGCCTGGTGCTGTTCTACGTCGGCCTCAACTCCAACGTGCTGGAGATGACGCCGCCGCTGACCCTGAGCGACGGCGAGGTCGACCGGGCCCTCGACCTGCTCGACCGGGCGTTCGCCGACGTCGAGGCCGGCCGGGTGAGCGACCGGGTGCTGGAGGACTTCGCCGGCTGGTAGGCGGGCGCCGTCATTCGTAGCCGAAGTAGGCTTGCTCGACCGCCTTCTCGTCGAGCTCGCCGCTCGGCCCCTCGAGTTCGATGCGGCCCTGGCGCAGCACGTAGACCCGATCGGCGTTCTCGAGCGCCCGGTGGGTGCTCTGCTCGACGATCAGCAGGGTGATGGCGCGCTCGCGGCGCAGCCGGTGCAGCACCGCATAGACCGTTTCGACGACGATCGGCGCCAGGCCGAGCGCCGGCTCGTCGAGCAGGATGAAGCGCGCGCCGGTCATCAGCGCGCGGGCGATCGCGAGCTGCTGCTGCTCGCCGCCCGAGAGCTTGCCGCCATGGCTCGACAGGCGCTCGCCGAGGATCGGAAACACGCTCAGCATCTCGGCGAAGTCCCGCTCGATCCGCTCGCGGTCGCGGCGCATCTGGGTGCCGAGGCGCAAGTTCTCCTCGACCGTGAGCTGGGTGAAGATGTTGCGGCCCTCGGGGACCAGGGAGATGCCGAGGCGGGCCACCGCCTCGGTCGCGCGGCCCAGGAGGCTCTCGTCCTCGAAGCGGATCTCCCCGGCGCTGGGCGCCAGCGCCCCGGCGATGGCGAGCAGCAGGGTCGACTTGCCGGCGCCGTTCGGCCCGACCACGCTCACCATTTCGCCCTCGGCGACCGCGAGGCTGACGCCGCGCAGCGCCCGCACCGGCCCGTAGGACACCTGGAGGCCGTCAACCTCGAGCATTGCCGGCCTCCGACTTGGTGCCGAGGTAGGCGCGCACCACCTCCGGATGCGCCTGTATCTCCGCCGGCGTGCCTTCGGCAATGGTGCGCCCGCTGTCGATCACGTAGATCCGCGCGCAGGCGTTCATGATCACCCGCATGTTGTGCTCGATCAGCAGCACGCCGCAGCCGTAATGCTCGGGCACCCGCATGATGAGGCCGACCAGATCGTCGCACTCGGCGTCCGACATGCCGGCCGCCGGCTCGTCGAGCAGCAGATAGCGCGGCGCCAGGGCGAGCGCCCGGCCGATCGCCACCCGCCGCTGGTCGCCGTAGGGCAGCGCCCCGGCGCGCTGCTCGGCGCGATCGCTCAGCTCCATCCAGGCGAGGATGTCGCCGGCGATTGCCTCGCCGGCGCGGCGGCTGTGCCCGGCGCCGACCGCCGCGGCCGTCAGGTTCTCGACCACGCTCAGGCCGCGGAACAGGCGGACCGCCTGGAAGGTGCGGGCGACGCCGTGACGCGCGATCCGGTCGGCGTTCCAGTCGCCAATGTCGGCGCCGTCCAGCCGGACCGCGCCGTGGGTGCGCTTCTGAAAGCCGGTCAGCGCGTTCACCAGCGTGGACTTGCCGGCGCCGTTGGGGCCGATCAGGCCGAGAATGTGACCCCGGTCGAGGCCGAGGCTCACCCGGTCGATCGCCGTCAGGCCCTCGAAACGCACCTCGATCTCCTCGGCCTCGAGCACCTCAGGCGCCCCCGCGCCCGAGACGGAACGTCAGTTCGCGCCCGCCGGTGATGCCCGACGGCCGGTAGATCAACACCAGCAGCATGACCAGGGCGATGCCGAGCTCCTGCGAGCCGAGGGGCAGGGCGAGCCGCGTGTCGCCGAGCGCGACGCCGCCTTCCATCAGCCGAAGCACCTCGGTGATGCCGGAAATCGCCACCGCCCCGGTCACCGCCCCGGTCAGCGAGCGCTGGCCGCCGATGATCAGCATGGCGAGCGAAATGAAGGTCAGGCTCAGCCAGAACGACTTGACCGCGATGGAGCCTAGGAAGTGGGCGTGGAGCACGCCGCCAATGCCCATGAAGAAGGCGCTCAGCACGAAGGCGATCAGGCGCTGGCGGGGGATATTGATGCCGGCGGCGCGGGCGCCGAACTCGTCCTCGCGCGTCGCCCTGACGGCGAGCCCGTAGCGCGAGCGCTGATAGACGTAGGCGACGAACAGCGCGAAGACGACCCAGCCGAGCGCGACCCACATGTTCACGTAGGTCGGAATGCCGGGCAGGGTCGCCGCGCCCATCGTCCAGGGACCCCAGTTGTTGTAGAAGGTGTGGAACATGCCGAGCACCGCCAGGGTCGCGATCGCCGCGGCGATGCCGGAAAGGCGCATGATCGGGATGCCGACGACCAGCGCGACCAGCGACGCCAGCGCGCCGGCGGCGATCGCCGAGGGGAACACCGGATATTGATACTCCGCCAGGATCGCCGGCAGCTGCAGGGCGAAGCTCTTCTTGAACACGCTGAGCGTCAACCAGGCGGTCGCGTAGGCGCCGATCATGGTGAAGGCGATGTGCCCGAAGGCGAGCACGCCCGAGTTGCCGATGAAGATATAGAGCCCGACCACCAGCATCACGCGGATCAGGGTGTCGGTCACGGTCTGCGCGAAGACCTTGTCGCCGGAGAGCCAGGTCGCGACGACGACGGCGCTCAAGATCAGCGACAGCGAGATCGGCGTCGAATAGGCCTCGATGAGTCCGCGAAGGCCGCGCTGCCCGCGCGCCGGCGCCATCAGACCTTTTCCTCGATCGACTTGGACTTCACCAGCCCGGAGGGACGGAACAGGAGGATCAGCAGCACCAGGGCGTAGACCCAGACGTCCCGGTTCGAGCGCCAGGCCTCGGGCAGGACGACCTGAAAGAAGACGCTGCCGACCCCGACCACGAAGCCGCCCACCACGGCGCCGACCAGATTGCCCATGCCGCCGACCACGGTGGCGACGAAGGCGAACAGCACCAGGGGCACGCCCATCTGAAACGACAGCACGCTGGTCTGCGCCACATAGAGCAGCGACACCACGGCCGCCAGCAGGCCGCTGATCGCGAAGGCCGTCGCGATCACGTAGTTGGCGCGTATGCCGAGCAGGCGGGCGGTCAGGAAATCCTCGGAGGCCGCGCGCATGGCGACGCCGATCGCGGTGCGCTTCAGGAAGACCACCAGGGCCAGCAAGAGGATCAAGGTGACCGCGATGGTGATCAGTTGGACCTGGGGGATGCGCACGCCCGCGATCATCACCGGATCCATGAGGTTCGGCCAGATGTTGGCGGACTTCGGCCGGCCGCCGTGGATCGCGATCGCCGCGTGCTGCAGGAAGAAGCTCACCGCGAAGGAGGTGATCAGCAAGACCGCGGGATCGGCCCGGCGCACCGGGCGAAAGGCGAGGCGCTCGGTCGCCAGCGCCAGGGCGATCACCACCACGCAGACGCCGGCGATCAGCAAGGGCGCGGGCCAGGCGCCGATCAGCAGGGTGGAGGTGGCCGCGCTGGTCGGCACCACCAACGAGAAGGCGCCCACCATAATGAAGTCCCCGTGGGCGAAGTTGATCAGCCGCATCACGCCGAAGATCAGGCCGATGCCGAGCGCGGTCAGCGCGTAGAGGCTGCCGAGGGCGAAGGCGTCGACGACGTGCTGCAGAAGGGCGCTCATGACCGCCCGGGCCGCCAAGGGGAGAAGGCACGGCAGGCCGTCCGCAGACGGCCTGCCGCACCACGCCTCGGCCCCATCAGCGGCGGCCCGTCACTCGTAGAGATCCGCGGTGAACTCCGGAAAGATGAGCTGCAGCTCGGGCGGATCCTCGAGCGCGATGTTGGCGGCGAAAGAGCCCTGGCCGTCCTGGATCTGAATGACCGTCATGGGATGGAACATGTCGATGTGCATGTCCGGCACGAAGGTCGTCGCGCCCCACAGCAAGGGCTCCTTGTCGAACTTGTTCAGCTCGGCCAGGACCGCGTCGTTGTCGAGCGTGCCGGCGCGCTCGGCCGCCACCTTCAAGGCCTGCACCACGCTGTAGCCGTTCAGCGGGAACGAGGTGTCGGGCTCGCCGTGCTGCTCGCGGTAGCGGGCGAAGAACTCGTTCACCTCGGGGCGCGGGTCGTCCCCGTAGATCGAGCCGAAGGTCACGGCGTAGTGGTCGCTCAGCCCCGGCACGCCCTCCGCCCAGTAGTGGCCGTCCATGGCGTCGCCGCTGACGATCGCCGCCTCGATGCCCGCGCCGCGCACCTGGCGGATGGCGCTGACCGCCCCCGGAACGTAGGAGCACAGCGCCATCACCTCGGGCTCGCCTTTCTCTTCGGCGGCCTGCTTGTAGCGGGTGATCTGCGAGGCGATCGAGGGATCCTCCTGCATGAAGGTGTCGACCCCCACCACCTCGCCGCCGAGCTTCTTCCAGTACTCGATGAAGCCGTGGCAGACGCTCTTGTTGTACTCGATCGAGGCGTCGAGCAGGGCGTAGGCCTTGCGCCAGCCCCGGTCCCAACTGTACTTGGCCGCGATCGCGCCCTCGACCTGGCCCGGCGTGTTCATGGTGAAGGCATAGGGGCCGATGCCCTGCACGCCCATCTTGGCGTCGGAGGCGCAGAAGGAGATGGCGATCATGTTGTTGTCGTGGGCGACGGTCGCCGCCGGCGCGCCCATGTCGTAGTCGCAGGACACCACCATGAAGTTGGCGCCCTTGGCGATGACCTCGGTGCCGGCCTTGGCGCCCTGGACGGCGTCGGTCTTGGTGTCGGAGACCACGGCGCGGATCGGCTTGCCGAGAATGCCGCCTTCCGCGTTGAAGTCCTCGATCGCCATCTCGGCGCCGATCAGCGGCGGGCCGTCGTAGGCGTCCATCCAGCCGCTCTGGGCGATGGCGAAACCAATCACCACCTCGTCTTCGGCCGCCTCGGCCGAGGCCTGCAGTCCGGCCGTGACGGCCATGGCGGCCAGCGCCACGACGGCCGTCGCCGCGGCCGTTTTCCTGAGCTTTTCCATTGCGTAGGTCCTCTCCGTTCCTGTCGTTCGTTTCGTTGACTCGGGGCCCTGAGCGTCCGCGAAGGCCGGCCGCCGCCGCGTGCGCAGGGCACGCTGCGCCGTTCGGGCACGTCGCAGACCCCGGCTCTCGCCGGACAGAATTCAGTGGAGCGGATTGCCTCCCCTTTTTCGGGAACTATATTTACCGCCCGGCCGCAAGTCCAGCCGGGCGCCCGCCGCGCGCCCCCGCCGGGACCGGGCGATACCACCTTGACGATTTCTGCGCGCCGCGGAGCGCGCCCGTTAGTCGAAAGCGGGGGTGTCTACGTCGCTCGCGCCAGGGCCGTAGCGGTTGAGATCGGCCTCGCCCAGTAGGGCGGCGAGCAGCGCTCCCAGCCGTTCGGCCCAGAGGGCGGCGCCGTTCTCGGTGTCGATCAGGTCCTGACGAATCTCGAACAGCAGATAGGGCAGGCCCCGCCGTTCCGCGTGCACCGGGATCGTGTAGTCCTCATCGAGCGCGAGCGGATAGGGTTCGTTGTCGCCGACGTGCAGATCGCCGTCCGCGCGCAGGACCCGCAGCGCGTGTTCGGCGCCGCGGCGGTCCCAACGGTGATGCAGGCCGACGTGCCACGGCCGCCGCTCGCCGTGATAGACCGGCGTGAAGGAGTGAACCGAGACCATGAGCGGCACGTGGTCGCCGCCGGTCCGCGATTCGACCAGGCGATGGAGCGCCCTGTGATAGGGCCAATAGAAGGCCTCCGCGCGCGCGGCCTTCTCCGCATCACTGATCCCTTGGTTGCCGTGCACCACCACGTCCTCGCTCCGGGTCGCGAAAGCGTCGGCCTCGCGGAGCGGACGGTTGCAGTCGACCACCAGGCGGGAGTAGCCCGGCAAGGCGAGCGGCGCGTCGAGCCGGCGCGAAAGCCGCCGCGCGACCTCGGCCGCGCCGATGTCCCAGGCCACGTGCCGCCTCAGATCCTTGGGCGCCAGGCCGAGGGCGCCGAGGCGCCGCGGGATCGCGGGGCTCGCGTGATCGCACACGAGCACCACCCGGCTGCGCCCCTCGGCGTTGACTAGCTCGTAGGCGGGCGGCTCGTCGTCCGCGATCCAAGGCCGCGGGTCGCGCGCCGCGTCGCTCGTGTCCGCCATATCCGCCATGTCGGCCGAATCCGCTCCGATACGCCTCTATCGCTCGCGAAAGAGCTTCCTCCGCGCGCCCCCGCGGCGTCAAGCGCCGGCGGCGGCGGGCTCGGGCCGATCGGGCCCAAGTCACGGTTAATCGATTCGCCAAGCTCAAGAGAACGAATATAATGGCGCACAAAGGATCGGCCGGACCGCACGCCGGGCCGGATCGCTCCAGGGAGGGTTAGCCTGGTCGAAGCTGGCGCCCAGGCGAGCAAGAATGTCACAAGAGGCGATCGTGCTTGCGAGGCACACGCCCCGTTTCGCGAACGCGATACAAACAACCAATGCGACGCGACAAACGTCGAAGGGAGGCAATCATGATAAGGCAACTACTGGCCGTGGCCGTCTTGGCGACGGCATCGGCCGGAACGGCGGCGGCGCAGTCCAATCTCGAAACGCTCGGTCAGTTCAAGACCACCGGCGTCAAGGAGTTCACCTTCGTCGAACAGGGCGGCGAGAACGCCGCGGCGATCCGCGAGACGCTCAAGGCGATCAACCTGCCGAGCGGCTTCAAGATCGATCTCTACGCCATCGTGCCGGACGCGCGGCACATGGCGGTCGGGCCGCAGGGAATCGCGCTCTTCGTCGGCACCCGCAAGAGCGACGCCTGGGTGGTGACCGACCGCAACAAGGACCGGGTGGCGGACGAAGTGAAGCGTTTCGCCCAGTCGCTGGATCTGACCATTCCCAACGGCCCCTGTTTCTCGAAGGACGGCTTCCTCTTTATCGCCGAGCAGAACCGCGTGCTCATGTATCCGGCGGCCGAGTTCTTCTACGAGAGCCCGGACGTCGTCGCGGTTCCCATCGTTCCGCAGGGCAAGCTCATCCCCGAGGACGAGGAGAGCTACAACCACACCGCCCGGGTGTGCCGGGTCGGGCCGGACGACAAGCTCTACATCACCCTCGGCCAGCCGTTCAACGTGCCGGCGCCCGAGAAGGCGGACCTCTACGAAAAGTATGGCATCGGCGGCATCATCCGCATGAACCGGGACGGCAGCCAGCGCGAGGTCTACACCTACGGCGTGCGCAACTCGGTCGGCATGGACTTCAACCCGGCCAACGGCGAGCTCTGGTTCACCGACAACCAGGTGGACGGCATGGGCGACGACATTCCGCCGGGCGAGATCAACCGCCAGACCGCCTTCGGGCAGCACTTCGGCTTCCCCTGGTACGGCGGCGGCAGCGTGCGCACCAACGAATACAAGGGCTCCGAGCCGCCGGCGGACATCGTGTTCCCTGCCGTCGAAACCGACGCGCACGCCGCCGACCTCGGCATGACCTTCTACACCGGCAAGATGTTTCCGGCCAAGTACCGGGGCGGCATCTTCTCGGCGCAGCACGGCTCCTGGAACCGGACGACGCCGGTCGGCGCGCGGGTGATGTTCACGGCCGTCAACGAAGACGGCACGGTCGGCGAGACGACGGTCTTCGCCGACGGCTGGCTGAACGAGAACGGCGAATATCTCGGGCGGCCGGTCGACGTCGCCCAGTTGCCGGACGGCTCGATCGTCGTGTCCGACGACCTGGCCGGCGCGATCTATCGCATCTCCTATGGCAACTGAGTTGTCCTTTCTCGCATGAACCGACGGCCCCGGCGCCCAGTTTCGCGCCGGGGCCGCTCATCTCCGGGAGCACGACGGTGAAGATGACCGAGCGTGGTTCTTCAGCAGCGTTCGCCGCTCGGGCGTTCACTCGGGCGTTCCCTCGGGCGTTCCCTCGGGCATTCCCTCGGGCGTTCCCTCAGGCGGTCGCATGTGCGCTCGCCCTGTCGATCTCGCTCGCGGGCTCGGGCGCCGCCCAGGCGGGCGACGCCGCCGTCGGCCGGCAGAAGGCGCAGATGTGCCAGACTTGCCATGGCATCGACGGCGTGGCGAAAATTCCCAGCGCGCCGCACATCGCCGGCGAGAGCGAGGTCTACCTCGTGACCCAGCTCAAGGCGTTCCGTTCGGGCCAGCGCACCCACGAGATCATGTCGCTGATCGCGGCCCAGCTCAGCGACGAGGACATCGATAATCTTGCGGCATGGTATTCCAGCATCGAGATCGAGGTCAGGGTCCCCGAATAGCCGGCCCGCCGGCGCCCGGCCGACGCCGCCGCGCGGCGGCTTGCCCGTGATCCGAGCGGCGCTGGCTGCCGGCTGGCTGGCGGCCGCCGTCAGCGGCCTCGCCGTCGCGCCCGGGCCCGCCGCGCGCGCATCGGACCTGGCGCCGCAGTTCGGCGGGCGCTCCGTGGTCTGCGCCGAGGTCGAGCAGCGCTACACCGTGGCGCGGGCGCGCCTCAACAGCCGGACCGTCAACGAGCTTTTCTTCGACGCCGCCGAACGCGGCTGCCTCGACCTGGCGAAGGGTCTCCTCGCCGAGGGCGCCTCGCCCGCGGCCCGCGATCGCTTCGGCAATACGGCCCTGCAATTGGCCGCGCACATGGGCGAGACCGAGGTCGTCGAGTGGCTCCTGGAAAGCGGCGCGGAGATCGATCATCAGAACCTGGCCGGCAGCACGGCGCTCTTGCGGGCCGTCACCATGAACCGGCGGCGCACGGTCAAGGCGCTGCTCGACGCCGGCGCCGACCCGAACCAGGCCAACCGTCGCGGCGTGGCGCCGCTCGCCGCCGCCGCCTTCAACGGCAACGCGCGTCTGGCGAAGATGCTGCTGGCCGCCGGCGCCGCCCAGGGCGCGCCGGACGCCACCGGCAAGACCGCCATGGTCTACGCCGCCGCGAAGGGCTTCGCCGGCATCGTCGCGCTGCTGCTGGACTCCGGGGTGGCGGTCGACGCCCGCTATGGCAACGCCCTGACCGCCCTCATGTGGGCGGCCGGGCACAGCAACGACGTTCCCGCCCGGGAGGGACTGGAGACCGTGGAGCTGCTGCTGACCCGCGGCGCCGGCGTCGACCTCGCCGACGACCGCGGCCGCACCGCGCTGATGATCGCGGCCCAGCGCAGCCACGCGGAGGTCGTGGCGCGGCTCTTGGCGGCGGGCGCCGATCCCGCGGTCAGGGACCACGACGGCCGCACCGCTCTGGACCTGGCCTCGGGCTCGGCCGTCCGTCAGGCGCTGGGCGGCGGCTGAGCGCGCCGCGGCGCGGCCGCCCGGCTCACAGGCCGGCCAGGTAATGCGCCATGGCCGCGATATCCGCGTCGTCGTAGTCCCCGAGCAGGGAGCCCTTGGCCGGCGAATTGAGGCGCACGTCGTTCTTGAACTCGAGCATGGTGCGCTCCAGATAGGCCGGCTGCTGGCCCGCCAGGCGCGGCACCCGGCTGTCGCCATCGTAGCCGCCCAGGTGACATTGCGGGCACTGGCCGGCATTGGTCGCCCGCTGGGCGGCGGCGATATCCGCGTCCTCGGCGCGGTATCCGATCGACGGCCAGGGCTTCTCGGAAAAGTATTGGGCCAGGGCCTTCATTTCGTCCTTCGAGAACTCGGCGGCGATCGGGGCCATGATGTCGTTGGCGCGCAGGCCGGACTTGTAGTCCTTGAGCTGGACGTAGAGGTAGTAGAATTCCTGGCCCCAGATGATCGGGATGTCGGCCTCGCTCGGGCGTCCGTCCTCGCCGTGACAGGTGGCGCAGAGCGCGACCCGCTCTTCGATGTCCTGCGCCGCGCCGGGAGAGGCCGCGACGGCCGAGAGCGCGAACAGCGCGATGAGGAGAGGGCGGACGCGACGCGCCGCGGAACTGCCTGCGGTCATGTTCTATGAATACCGGCTCTTGACTGTTATCGGCGCCGCGGACCCGGCGGGGCCGCACCGTCGCGGCCCCGCCGGCATATCATCAGTCCGCCAGCGTGAAGGCAATGATGTTGTTGCCGCGCTTGTAGTTGAGCTGCGTGTTGCCGCCCGCCGCGACGACGATGTACTGCTTGCCGTCGACGGTGTAGGAGGACGGCGGCGCATTCACGCCGGCGCCGGCCTGGAAGTTCCACAACACGCTGCCGCTCGCCGAATCGTAGGCCTTGAACTGGCCGTTGCCCTCGCCGGTGAAGACCAGGCCGCCGGCCGTGGCGAGGATGCCGCCGATCATCGGCTGCGGCGTCTTGACCTTCCAGCGGATCTTGCCGGTGTCGTAATCGACCGCGGTGACGTTGCCCCACTGCTCCTCGCTCGGGATCACCTTGAAGGCGCCGCCGAGCCACAGCTTGCCCTCCGGATAGGGCGTGCTCTCCACGTGATAGGTCATCGGCTGATGCAGGTTGATCGCGTAGACCAGCCGCTGGTTCGGGTCGATCGCCATGGGCGACCATTCCACGCCGCCGTTGGCGCCGGGCAGCATGCGCGCGCCTTCCGCCGTCGGCAGCGTCCACATGTTCTCCTGCGCCACCATGGCCTCGGAGAAGCGGATCAGCTCGCAGTTTTCCCGGTCGTGGACATAGACGTGGCCGGTCTTGCCGCCGTGCAGCACGCCCGGCATGGCATTGCCGTCGTCGTCCACGACGTCGGTCAGGATCGGCGGGCTGACCGCGTCCAGGTCCCAGACGTCATGGGCGATGTACTGGAAGTGGCAGACGTACTCGCCGGTTTCGAGATCGACCGCGACCAGGGAGTCCGTGTAGAGGTTGTCGCCCGGCCGCAAGGAGCCGTCGAGATCCGGCGAGGGATTGCCGACCACGAAGTAGATGCGGTTCGTCTCGAGATCGACCGCGGGGTTCTGCCACACGCCGCCGCCCAGGGTCTTGTAGGGATCGCCCATCTCCGCGAGCGCCTTCTTCTCGGCGTCGATGTCGCGCAGCATGTCGCGGCCGGTGGCGTCGTGGGTCGCCCAGACGCCCACCGAATCCTCGGGGATCGTGTTGAAGGTCCACAGCAGCTCGCCGGACTTCGCGTCGTAGGCCTTGACGAAGCCGCGGATGCCGTATTCGCCGCCGTTGGTGCCGATCAGGATCTTCCCGTTGACCGCGGTCGGCGCCATGGTCTCGCTGTAGCCGAGCTCCGGATCGGCGATCTGCTGTTCCCACACCACCTTGCCGGTCTTGGCGTCCAGCGCCACCAGCTTGGCGTCGAGGGTGCCGAGATAGACCATGTCGTCGTAGACCGCGACGCCGCGGTTGTTCGGCCCGCAGCAGAAGGTCGTGATCGGGCCCATGTTGTGCCGGTAGTGCCAGATCTCGGCGCCGGTCTTGGCGTCGAGCGCATAGGCGTGGCTGAACGCGGTCGTCACATACATGATGCCGTTCACGACGATCGGCGAGGTCTCCATGGTCTCCACGATCTCGGTCTGGAAGATCCAGGCCGGCCGCAGCTTGTGGACGTTGGAGGTGTTGATCTGGCTCGCCGGATAATAGCGCGTCTGGCTGTAGTTGCCGTTGGTGTGCAGGAAGTTGTTCCCGTCGCCGGCGGCGCGATCGATCATGTCCTGGGTGACGGTCTGCATGTCCCCGTAGAGCGTGCCGCTGCCGACCTCGCCGGCTTGGGCGGCGGGCGCCGCAACGGCCAACAACATGGCGCCACCGACCCAGGCCCCGACCCAGGCGAAGGCGCTCCGCATCGAGCGAAAGCAGATGTTCATTGTGATCCTCCCTGTATGAGCGGACTCCGCCGCGTTGGGCGGACGCTCCGTTCGACCTGCGTTTTCCCGGCCGAAGCGCGTCGTTCGGCAGCCCTCCAGGCTATCTTATGCGGCAGGTTCCTGCGGCCTTGACGGCCGACTTCCCCCACGACTGCGCTCCCCCTTTCGTCGGCCGCCGATCTCGCACGGGCCCGATGCCGGGTTTGATCGCACCGGGTTTAACCTCACCGGGTTTGATCCCACCGGGCGCAGGCCGGCGCGGGCGGCCGCCCCCTAGAACGTGGCACAGACGTACATGTTGATTTCCATGCCAACCTGAATTTCAACGAAAACCGGGCGTTTCCATGGCATCGTTTCAGCCTCCCTCGCTGTTGGAGCCCTCCCGCACGTTTGGAACCGCGCCTCTTCGGGCGCTTCTTCGGAGCAACTCAACATGCCTTGGCTTGCTTAGGGCGCCCAACGACGCCTTTCCGGCCGCAAGCCGGAGGCGCAAGCGCTTTGGGAGCGCCACTCTAGCACGCTTTCAGAAAATTTCACCTGCGATGTGGCGACCCGACCGCGCGCGTTCGTGCGGCTTCTCACAGGTCGTCCGGCACGAAGGCGCCCGGCGGCGGCAGCCGGGGCTCGACATAGGCGAAATGAAGCGCGTCGAGTTGCGCCCACAGGATATCGGTCTTGAACAGCAGGGCCCGGCAGACCGCCGCGCGCGCCGCCGGCGTGTCGGCATGGGTCTTGACGTAGTCGAGGGCGAAGTCGGCGTCGCGCGGGGCCTGCGACAGGCGGGCCGTGAAGTAGCTCAGGGCGTCTTCGTCGATGAAATCGTACCCCGCGAGCATGGACGAGACCCGCTCGCCGATGATCTGCGGCGAGAACAGCTCCGTCAGCGACGAGGCGATCGCCTCGAGGAGCGGACGCTCGCGCACGAAGTGAACGTAGGCGTCGACCGCGAACTTGGTCGCCGGAAGCACGCCGCGCTCCGACAGCACGTAGCCGCGATCGAGGCCGAGGCGCTCGCAAAGGTGCAGCCACTTCTCCAAGCCGCCGCGGCCTTCGCGCGACCCGTCGTGGTCCACCACCCGTTGCGACCACACGCGGCGCAGGTCGGGATCGACCATGCGGGACATGAGGGCCGAGTCCTTGATCGGGATGCG
Source organism: Kiloniellales bacterium (assembly GCA_033720555.1). GTDB lineage: Bacteria > Pseudomonadota > Alphaproteobacteria > Kiloniellales > JAKSDN01 > CALJXB01. The sequence goes on from JAWWCG010000006.1 coordinate 19,219, forward strand.
GCTTTGATAATAGTAGCGGTTCAGCGCCCAGGCCTGGATCTGACCCTTGGTGAGGGCGCCGTCGCGCATGAGAAAATGAAACGGGTGGTTGTCGTGATAGCGCTCGGCGCCGATCTCCCGCAGCCGCGCTTCCAGTTCCTCGGCGGTGTTCAGAGTCATGCCAGGGTGAGCTCCATGCCGTCATAGGCGACGGCCCAGCCGGCCGCCTCGATCTCCGCGCGCTCCGGGCTATCGGCCAGCAGGGCCGGGTTGGTGTTGTTGATGTGAATGAACACGCGCCGGGCGATGTCGAGCCCCGCGAGCGCGGCCATCGAGCCCGCCTCGCCCGACATGGAGACATGGCCCATGCGCTGCCCGGTCTTGCGGCCCTCGCCGCGCGAGATCATCTCCTCGTCCCGCCACAGGGTGCCGTCGAACAGCAGCAGGGAGGCGCCCGCGCAGCGCGCCCGCACGGTTTCGTCCACCCGCGCGCAATTGGCGACGAACAGCACCCGGGCGCGCTCGGCCTCGTCGGTGATCTCCAGGCCGATGGTATCGCCCTCCTCGGTTCCGAAGCCGGCGCCCTTGGCCGCGTCCTCCATGTAGAGCGCGACCTTGCCCGGCACCGCGAAGGCCTCGAGCCAGAGGCCGCTCGGCGTCCCGTCGGGGCCGCGCAAGGCGATCTTCTCGCCGAGGCTCAGCGGCTCGCGCCGCACCACGTCCGGCGCCAGGACCTGAAAGATCGGGTTGCGGTCGAGCACCTCGAGAATCCGCCGGTGCCCGTAGATTACGAAGGCGGTGCGCTCGCGCAGATTGAGCAGTCCCGCGACCGCGTCCACGTCGCCGTTGGTGAGCACCACCCCGGCGATCGGCGACGACCTCAAGCCCTCGCTCGGATGGAGCTGGGGCTGGCGGTTGATTTGCTCGCGCAGGTCCGGCGACGCGTTGATCAGGAACCACCGGCGGTCGTCGGCGCTCACCGCGATCGAGGCCTGGGTCGCCGGCCGCGCCGCCGGGTCGCCGGCCCGGGCGCGCCGGCAGGCCTCGCTGTTGCTGTTCCATTGCGGGAAGCCGCCGCCCGCCGCCGCGCCGAGGACGAGAACGCGAATCACGTGGCCTCAACACGAACCTTCGGCGGGTCGCAGACCCGGTCCGAGGATCGGCCGCAAAGCCGGAGATCGACCGCCGTGGCGGCCGGGACGCCGAGGATGGCCGGGCCTGCCCGCCTTTTCATCGCGTCTTCCTCCTCCGCGTTGCCGCACCGCTCGCCTCGAAGATCCACCAGTTAACGCGTCCCGGCGCACGGATGTCAATCGACCGGACCGCCCGATCGATGAGGAGGTTTGGCTGTGCTTCAATGCAGGCTATGATAGCCGACCGGTCGCCTCTCGCAGGCTTCCGTAAATCGACGGACGGCGGCGATCGCCCAAGCGCCGCCAGGGGA
>JAWWCG010000007.1:0-20385 GCA_033720555.1 Kiloniellales bacterium
ACGCCACCCAGTCGCCGATCTTCGCCACCGCGAGCAAGCCCGGCTACGGCCCGGCGCTGGGCCTGGCGGGCCTGGCCGAGGCGGCGGCCGCGGGGCTGCCGGTCCTGGCACTGGGCGGCGTCACCGCCGAGCGGGCGCCCGCCTGCCTGCGCGCCGGCGCGGCCGGCGTCGCGGTCATGGGCGCGGTCATGGCCGCCCGCGATCCGGCCGCGGCGGTCGGGACAATCCTCTCCCAAACGTGTTATATTTAAGGATAAGGGCTTGATTCCTGCGGCGCGATTGAATATTTGCTGCGCTGCAACACGCCGTCCGCGAGGGCGGCGTAGGAGTCTAGATTTTGGATTAATGGATTAACCCGCATGCTTCATTTGGACGAACTGGAAGCCCAGTCGGTCTACATCCTGCGCGAAGCCTACAGTCAGATCGAGCCGCTCGCCATGTTGTGGTCGCTCGGCAAGGACTCCAACGTGATGGTCTGGCTGGCGCGCAAGGCCTTCTGCGGCCACGTGCCGTTCCCCGTGATCCACGTGGACACCGGCAAGAAATTCAAGGAAATGTACGAGTTCCGCGACCGCTACGCGGCGGAGTGGGGCCTCCAGTTGATCACCGGCGACTGCCCGCCGGTCGAGCAGGTCGACGCCAGCCTGCCGCCGGCCGCCCGCTCGGCGGCGCGCAAGACGTACGGCCTCAAGGCGGTGCTGGCGGCGCACGGCTTCAAGGGCGTGATCGCCGGCATCCGCCGCGACGAGCAGGCGACCCGCGCCAAGGAACGGGTGTTCAGCCCGCGCGACGAGTCCGGCGCCTGGGACTTCCGCGATCAGCCGCCGGAGTTCTGGGACCAGTACAAGACCGACTTTCCGCCGGGCACCCACGTGCGCATCCACCCGTTGCTGCATTGGACCGAGCTCGACATCTGGCGCTACATCGAGCGCGAGAACATTCCCGTCGTGCCGCTCTACTTCGCCCGCGACGGCAAGCGCTATCGCTCCCTCGGGGACCAGGACATTACCCATCCGATCGAGTCCCAGGCCGCCACCTTCGAAGAGATCATCGAGGAGCTGGCGACCACCAGGACCGCGGAGCGGGCCGGGCGGGCCATGGATCACGAACGCGAGGACGCCTTCGAGCGCCTGCGCGCCAGCGGCTACATGTAAGCCGCCCCTCACTCAAGACAATCGAGCTGAGCATGAGTCCAAGATTGCCTCTGGGATCCGAGCGCGAGGCGCTCAAGATCGTCATCGTCGGCCATGTCGATCACGGCAAGTCGACCTTGATCGGCCGCCTGCTGTACGAGACCGATTCCTTGCCGCCGGGCAAGGTGGAGGAGCTGAAGGCCGTCTCGGCGCGCCGGCGCATGCCGATCGAGTGGTCCTTCGTGCTCGACGCCTTCCAGGCCGAGCGCGATCAGGCGGTGACCATCGACACCACGCAGATCTGGTTCAAGACGACGGCCCGCGACTACGTGATCATCGACGCGCCCGGCCACCGCGAGTTCCTGAAGAACATGGTGAGCGGCGCCGCCGCGGCGGACGCAGCGGTGCTGGTGGTCGATGCCGGCGAAGGCGTGCGCGAGCAGACCCGGCGCCACGCCTATCTCCTGCACCTGCTGGGCGTGCGCCAGGTGGCGGTCGCGGTCAACAAGATGGACCTCGTCGGCTACGACGAGGCGCGCTTCGCCCAGGTGTCGCGCGACGTCGGCCAGTATCTCGGCGAGATCGGCGTGACGCCGACCTTCATCGTGCCGATCTCCGGGCGGGACGGCGACAACGTCGCGGTGAACCGGGCCGCGCCCGGGGCGGCGGATGACCCGGCGGCTGGGACGGCCGAGAAGCCGGTCGCGGGGACCTCGGACGGCGCGCCGGCCATGGGCTGGTACCGGGGGCCGAGCCTGCTCGACGCCCTCGAGCGCTTCCAGTCGGTGACCCGCCCGGTCGATCAGCCGCTCAGGTTCGCGATCCAGGACGTCTACAAGTTCGACCAGCGCCGGATCTTCGCCGGCCGCATCGAGTCCGGCATCCTCAGGGTCGGCGACCGGCTGCTGTTCTCGCCGTCCAACCGCCTCGCCCGGGTGAAGTCGATCGAGGTCTGGAGCAGCGACGCGGAGTGCCTCGAGGTGCGCGCCGGCCAGTCGGCCGCGATTACCCTCGACGAGCAAATCTTTGTCGAGCGCGGCGAGGTGGCGAGCCACGAGACGCTGCCGCCGATGCTGACCACCGTGTTCCGGGCCACGCTGTTCTGGCTCGGCCACAAGCCGCTGGAGGTGGACGCCACCTACAAGCTCAAGCTGGGGCCCCGCGAGGCGCGGGCGCGCGTGCAGTCGATCGAGCGAATCATCGACACCGACACCCTGGCCGGCCAGCCGGGCGACCGGGTCGAGCGCAACGGCGTCGGCGAGGTGGTCCTGCGGTGCCGCGAGATCCTGGCGCTCGACGAGTACCGGGACCTGGCCCGCACCGGGCGCTTCGTGCTGGTCGACGACCACGACACCGTGGCCGGCGGCGTGATCTCCATGGAGGGCTATCCCGACCAGCGCCACGCCTTCGCGGTCAAGTCGCAGAACCTGACCAGCGTCGAGCACCGCATCTCGGCCGCCCATCGCACCGAGCGCAACGGCCATTGCGGCGGCGTCCTCTGGTTCACCGGCCTGTCGGGCTCCGGCAAGTCGACGCTGGCGATGGCCGTGGAGCAGCGCCTGTTCAACAAGGGCTATCACGTCTACGTGCTCGACGGCGACAACGTGCGCGGCGGCCTCAACGCCAACCTCGGATTCTCGCCGGAGGACCGCGCCGAGAACATCCGGCGGGTCGGCGAGGTCGCGGGCCTGTTCGCCGATTCCGGCGTGATCTGCATCACCGCCTTCATCTCGCCCTACCGCGCGGACCGGGAGCGCGCGCGCGCCGCCGCCAAGGGCGGTTTCCACGAGATCTACATCCAGGCCGGGCTGGACGCCTGCGAGCGGCGCGATCCCAAGGGGCTCTACCGCAAGGCCAGGGCGGGGAAGATCGCCGATTTCACCGGGATCTCGGCGCCTTACGAGGCGCCGAACCGGGCCGAACTGGTGGTCGATACCGAGGCGGCCGAGATCGAGGACAGCGTGAGCCAGATCGTCGATTACGTGGAGCGGAACTGCGCCCGCAACGGCCGGCCGCGTTGCGGCCGGCGCGCCGCCCGATACGGCCCGATTTGGTCCGATTTAGCCTGATTTGGCCCGCTTAGGCCCGGTCCGGCGCGACCGCCTAAAACCCGCGGTCGCCGCCGCCGCCCGGCGGACGCTGCCCGGGCGAGGCTGCCCGGGCGCCGGGCCGAGCTACCGGATGGCGCCTTGGTAACAACTTCTTAAGGTTCGTTGGGCCACGGTGGCGCAAGGCGTCGAAGAGAGGTTGCCAGGACAGGTCGCCGGCCGGGAGGCGAGCCATCTTGCCCAAAGCCCCACTTCTGGATAGGTTAAAGAGTGTCCCAAGGGTGTGGTCCACCCTAACCCGGTCGCGCCATCGGGGGTCTGATCATGCAGACGCGCGCCTGGAAGGGGTCGGAGCGCAGCAGCAGGAAAGCTGCCGCAGTCAGGGGTCGAGGCCGACTGATCAGTCCACGCTGCCGTCGCGTTTCCCTCTAACCGCGGCCCGATGGTGCGGGACGCTGGGAGAGACCTTGACCAGGCTCGCACGAGGCCTGGCCACGAGAGGGGAAACGGTGCAGGCAATGAGCGAGACACCGGGCGCGAATGGGCGAGACGACCACCAAGCATCTCACGAACGATCGCACGGACGATCGGAATGGTTTCCCGAGCGCGAACTGTTTCTGCGCGGCGGCGGTCTCAAGTATTTTCGACTGACGCGCCGGCGACAGCTCGGCTTGCTGGCGGTCGGCGTCGCGGCCGGCCTATGGATCGCCGGCGCCACGGCGACGACGGTCTATCTCGGCTTCAGCCAAGCCGCGGCCCAGCGCGAGCTCGAGGACCGGAAGCTCGCCTACCTCGCCTTGCTGTCGGACATCGGCGAGTATCAGGCGGAGTTCGCCCGCATCATCGGCAATCTCGAGGGCAACCAGTCGCTGCTCTTGTCCCGGCTGGAGTCCGCCGATGACGACACGGACGGTGTGGCGGTCGCGGAGATCGAAGGCCAATTGAGCGACACCGAGACCGACAAGGCGCGCATGCTGGTGATTCGCGAGACGCTGCGCGACCGCCTGGCGGCCTTCGAGGACGATCTGCGGCAATTGGCGGAACGAGAGTCGGATCAGTCGGCGCGCCTGGAGGCGACGCTCGCGACCTTGGAAGAGGCGCGCGCCGAGGGCGCTGAGCTGGCCGCCGCGCGCCAGCTTCTCGACCGGGAGCTCAGGCGCAGCGAGAACGACGTGCGCGAACTCGCGAGCGAGAGGGGCCAGCTGGAATTGGCGCTTTCCGCGACCCGCGACGAGCTGAGCTTGGCCCGGCGCGAGACCGAGTCCTTGAAGCGCCGGACTCGCGCCCTGCGCGCCGAGGTCGACAGCCTCTATACCGCGATGGGCGACGCGCCGCGGCGCGAGGCCGAGCTCGGCGACGAAATCGCCGGCCTGGAGCGCGATCTCGAGGACGCCGAAGCCCGGGCCGACGCGCTGCGCGCGGAGCGCGACTTCCAGCAGGATCGCGCCGAACAGATGGAGGCCCGCCTCGACGAGGTCGGCGACATCCAGAGCGCCGTCATCGCGCGCCTCGCCCATCGCACCATGGCCGGCATCGACATGATCGAACGGGTCGTCGCGATGACCGGGCTCGACGTGAACGAGCTGATCGGCGCCAGCGAGACGGCCAGCCTCGGCCTGGCGCAAGGCGGTCCCTATTTCCATGCCGCCGGCGAGGCCCTCGCCAGCGACGATCCGAACCTCGAGTTCGAGTCCTCCGTGGTCGTCCTGAACCAGCAGATGGACCGTTGGGAGGCGCTGCAGGAGGTGATCCGCACGATCCCCCTGGCCAGCCCCCTCGACCACTACCGGGTCGCCAGCGGCTACGGCGAGCGGGTCGACCCGGTCAACGGCCGCAAGGCGATGCACTACGGCGTCGATCTCAAGGCGCCCATGCGCACGCCGGTGATGGCGACGGCGCCCGGCACCGTGGTCTACGCCGGCTGGCGCGGCCAATACGGGCGGTTCGTCGAGATCGATCACGGCAACGGCATTCGCACCCGCTACGCCCATATGCGAAAGCTGCTGGTCCAGAAGGGCCAAGAGGTCGCTCACCGGCAGGAGATCGGCCTGCTCGGCAACTCCGGGCGCAGCACGGGCGCCCACGTCCACTACGAGATCCTGGTCCATGGCAAGCCGAAAGACCCGGCGCGATTCGTGATGGCAGGACGCAATGCGTTCAAGGAGTAAGGTATCCACGTCCCTCTCGAACAAGGTTGAGCCGGCGCCCGCCGCGCCCCTGGCGACCGCCGAGAAGCGACAATCGCTGATCGGCGCCAGCCTGCAGTTCGTCGGCGAGATCCGCAGCACCGGAAGCGTCAGGATCGAGGGCCGGGTGACGGGGCCGGTCAACGCCTACATGCTGACGGTCGCGCCCGGCGGCGAGATCGCGGGCCCCGTGGTCGCGCAGATGGCTCACATCGACGGCCGCGTCGACGGGCGGATCGAGGCCGATAGCGTGGTGCTTGGGCCCAACGCCCAGGTGGTCGGCGACATCACCCACCGCAGCCTGGCCATGGAGCCGGGGGCGTGCTTCGAGGGCCGGTCCATCCTGTCGCGGCCCGCCGAGGCCGAGCCGGCGCCCGAGCCGGACCCCGTGGAGCCGGACCCCGTGGAGCCGGACCCCGTGGAGCCGGGCCCAGTGGAGCTGGACCCTGGCGTGCCGGACCCTGCGGCGCCGGACCACGCGGCGCCGGACCACCGGGAGTCCGAAACCGCGGCCGAGCGGCGGATCCTGCGGTCGAACTGAGGGCGGCCTCGGGCCGGGCGGCGGCCTCAGGCCGGGCCGGAAGAGTCCAGCGCTCGGACGAAGACCGCGGGGTCGACGTTGCCGCCGCTCAGCACCAGCGCGACGGTCTTGCCGCGGGCGTCGAACTTGCCAGCGAGCAGGGCCGCCAGGGCGACGGCGCCGCCCGGCTCGACGACCAGCTTCAACACCCGGAAGGCGAAGCCCATGGCCGCGGCCACCTCGCCGTCGTCGACCACCAGCCCGCCGGCGAGATGCGAGCGGTTGATGGCGAAGGTCAGCTCGCCCGGCGTCGGCGCCAGGAGCGCGTCGCAGAACGAGCGGGCCGCGGGGTCGACGCGCTCGCGCCGGCCGCTGGCGAGCGAGCGCGCGGTATCCTCGAAGCCCGCCGGCTCGACGGCATAGACCTGGATGTCCGGGTCGAAGCCGTGCAGGGCGGTCGCCGTGCCCGAGATCAGTCCGCCGCCGCCGCACGGCACCAGGGCCGCGTCCAGGCGCGCGCCGGCGGCCTCGGCCTGGCTGGCGATCTCCAGCCCGCAGGTGCCCTGGCCGGCGATGATCTCGGGATCGTCGTAGGGCCGCACCAGCGTGGCCCGGCGCTCGGCCAGCAAGCGGGCGGCGATCTCGTCGCGCGCCTCGCGGTGGCGGTCGTAGAACACGACCTCGGCGCCGAGCGCGCGGGTGTTCTCGATCTTGATGGCCGGGGCGTCGGCCGGCATGACGATGGTGGCGGGCATGTCGTGCAGCCGCGCGGCCGCGGCCACGCCCTGGGCGTGATTGCCCGAGGAATAGGCGACCACGCCGCCGGCGCGCGCCGCCTCGGGGATCTGGCTGAGCTTGTTGAAGGCGCCGCGGAACTTGAACGATCCGGTGCGCTGCAGCACCTCGGGCTTGATCAGGATCCGCGCGTCGAAGCGCTCGTTGACGGCCGGGTATTCCAGCAGCGGCGTGACCACGGCGTGGCCGGCGAGCCGCCGGGCGGCGGCCTCGATGTCGGCGAGCCGCGGCGCGGCCGTCTCGTTGTCGGCGCGCTCCGGCGCGGCGTCAGGGCCGCCGGTCGATTTCTGCAAGGAACTCATCGATCGCCTGTGCCACCTCCGGATGGTCGAGTAAGGGCGCGTGTCCGACCCCGGCCACCGTTACGCGCATCAGGTCCGGCTTGACCTCGGCCATGCGCGCGAAGGTCTCCGCCGACAAGACGTCGGAGAGAGCGCCGCGAATGGCCAGCACGGGAAACGGCCGGAGCGCGCGATAGTAGACCCAGAGGTCGTGCCGGTCATGCCTCAAAGCCTTCGCCAAGGCAATGTCCCAGTCGACGTGCAGCCGCCCGTCGTCGGCCTCGCGGAAGGTCGCCTCGGCGAAACGGCGCCAGCCGGCCTCGTCGGCGATGCCGAGATTGGGGAACAGCCGCTTCACCTCGGCGACCGCCGCCGGCCAGTCCGGCTGAGGGCGGTCGTGGCCGACGTAGGCGCGAATCCGCTCGATGCCGGCGTCGTCGACCTCGGGGCCGACGTCGTCGAGGATGACCGCGGCGAGCTGGGCCGGCGCGACGACGCTGAGCCCCATGGCGAGGAGACCGCCGAGCGACAGGCCGCAGACGATCGCGTCGTGCAGGTTGGCGGCCGCCATCAGATGAAAGATGTCGTTGACGTAGGTCTCCGGCCGGTAGTTGCGCCAGTCCGGGTCGTAGTCCGAGCGCCCGCGCCCGCGGTAGTCCGGGCAGACCACCCGGCGCTCGGCGGCGAGCCGGCCGGCGAAGTCGTGGAAGTCCTTGGCGTTGCGGGTGAGGCCGCCGAGGCAGAGCAGCGGCCGCCGCGTCGACAGCGGATCGCCGTAGTCCCGGTAGCAGAGGCCGAGCCCGTCCTGCGCCGTGAAGCGCCGCTCGCGATAAAGCGTCCCCACCGCTCGGTCCCGGACGCTAGCCGGACAGCAGACCGGTGAGCTCGTCGAGTCCGGCGATCACCGCCGCCGGCGCGCCGGGAAGCGCCTCGAGACGCTGGCCGAAGCGGTTGAGCCAGGCGACCCGGAAGCCGAAGTAGGCGGCGCCGGCCGCGTCCCAGGCGTTGGTCGAGACGAAGCAGATGCGCTCCGCCGGGACCTCGAGGCGGTTCACGGCCAACTGGTAGGTGCGCGGGTCCGGCTTGAAGATGCCGACCTCCTCGACCGACAGCACCTCGTCGAGCAGTTTGCTCAGCCCGGCGGAGTCGACCGCCGCGCTCAACATCTCCGGCTCGCCGTTCGACAGGACGGCGGTGGCGAGGCCGACCGCCCGCAGGGTCTCGAGACACGCGACGACGTCGGGATAGGCGTCGAGCGTCAGGTAGAGCTCCATCAGCCGGTCGGCGAGCGCCGGGTCGTCGACGCCGTGCGCCGCCAGGGCGTAGTCGAGGCCGTCGCGGGTCACCTGCCGGAAGTCGGCGTGGGCGCCCATCAGGCTGCGCAGCCAGGTGTACTCGAGCTGCTTCTGGCGCCACAGGGCGGAGACCGCCGCGGCCTTGTCGCCGAGCGCCGTGCCGCCATGCTGGACCGCCGAGTGCACGTCGAACAGGGTGCCGTAGGCGTCGAACACGCAGGCGGCGATATCGTCGAAGGCAGGCTCGGTCATGGTCGCGTCCCGGTCCCGTGAGGTCCAGGGTCTAGGCAAGCCCGTCGCGGCCGGAAAGGCAACCATTTTGGCGCGTCGTTGTCGCTTCGCCTGGCGCCACCGGCGAAGGTCACGGCGCCGGAAGAGCCGTCCGCTAGAGAGTTTTCCGTTCTCACGGAACCGGACCACACCCCCGCCCGGCCACGCCTAGGATACGATGGCATGGATGGCCGGGCGGGGGTATGGGCCGGTGCGAGTCCACGTGAGTGGCAAATGCGCTAGGTCCTGCGCGCGATGACGCGAATCTCGATGAGCGTGCCTTCGGTGATCAGTTCGGTTACGCCGATGGCGGTCCAGGCCGGATAGGGCGCAGCGACGTATTCGTCCTTCACCTTGACGAACAGAGCCAGGTGCCGCCTGAGATCGACGTGATAACTCGTCATCTCCACGATGTCGTCGAAGGTCAGCTCGGCCGCCGCCAGGTTCGCTCTCAGGAACTCGAAGGTATCGCGGATCTGCGTTTCGGGATCGCGCGCAACGCTCAGGTCGGGATGCGTGCCGGTGACCCCCGAGAAGAACACGAACTCGCCGGTGTCGAGAGCCGGCGACAGATGCCAGTCCTTCGGGAAGTGCGCGAATGCGGGGGCGGTCAGGGATTTCTTCATCGGTCTCTCCCGGTCCGTGAGGACTCTAGGCGCCACAGACTGGAAGCCTGGGCTATCCGAATCGTGCGTTCGCGCGGACTGCGTGAGCCTCTCCTTTCTCGGGGGCGCGATCGGCGGCGGGGACGTGTCCGTTTCGCGCGCGGCGCGCGCCGGCGGCCCAAGGCGGGCGCCCGCCGGCCGGCGCCCCGGTGTTCATCGGCGAGGCTTGCCGGGTCCGGCTCGGCACCCTCGCCCGCGACCCGGAGCCGGGCCGGGCGGCGACGGTGGAAGTCGTGTGCCGCACGGTTTAGACTGCTTTAGACTGCTCTAGATTGCCGCGAGAGAACGCGAGGCAGAGCGTGAGGCGCGGGCGATGCTCGGCTTGATTTTGGTGCTCTTGGCGCTGTGGCTGGCGTGCGAGATCTGCGCGCGCGATTTCGCCAGCCCGCCGCCGCCCGATCCCTTCCGCAAGCACCGCTGGCGCAACGGCGGCCGGCCCTGACCGGCGCGGGCGCGGCCTGCTATGGCAGCGCGCCGAGCTCCTTGCCCTTACGGCCCAGCGGCAGGACCGTCTTCTGGCCGTCCAGCGCCAGGCGGTAGACCACCTGGCTCTCCAGCACCCGCTGGACGTAGTTGCGGGTCTCCGAGAAGGGGATCCGCTCGATCCAGTCGACCGGATCGACCTCGGGGCGCCGCGGGTCGCCGAAGGCGGCGATCCAGCGCGCCACGCGATGCGGCCCGGCGTTGTAGGCGGCCAGCGCCAGCGCGGTTGAGCCCTCGAACTCCTCCAGCAACTGACCGAGATAGGCCCGGCCCAACGTCATGTTGTAGGACGGGTCCTCGGTGAGGTCGGCGCGCCGGTAGGGCAGTTTGATCTTCTTGGCGACCAGGCGCGCGGTCGCCGGCATGAGCTGCATCAGGCCGCGGGCGCCGGCGCGGCTGACCGCCCGCCGGTCGAAGGCGCTTTCCTGGCGGATCAGCGCCAGCACGAGGGCGGGCTCGGGCGGCCCGTCGCCGTCCAGGTGCGGCGCGATGTCGGCGGGCACCGGGAAGAGGTGCGCGCCGATCGCCATGCCCCGGCCGCTGGCCTGCTTGGCGGTGAACAGCGCCTGATCGGGCCGGCCGATCGCCTCGGCGAGCTCGGCGTGGAGCCGATGGGCGACCGGCGTGTCCGCCTGTTGGCGCAGATGCGAGAGGAAGGTCGTGACATATTGCTGCGCTTCGAAGGCGGCGAGCAGGCGGACCAGGCGGACCAGCTCCAGGGCGTCGAAGGCGCCGCGCTCGGCCTCGGACACCGCGACCGTCGCCGTCAGGTCGAGATCGAGCGTCCCGTCGAGGCGGGCGAGCGCCTGTTGGCCGTAGAACGCGGTCGCGTGGTCGGCCGCCCGTCGGTACCAGGTGCGCGCACTGTCGGACTGACCCAGGCGCTCGGCCGCCACGCCGGCCCAGTAGGCGCCGCGCGAGCGGCTGATCGGCGTCGTGACGCCGTCGTAGAGCCGCACGAAGTGCTGATAGGCCTGCGCCGGCGCCTGTTCGAACCTGAGCGCCAGCCAGCCCGCGAACCACTCCCCCTCGGCGAAGCCGATGCCGCTTTTCAGGCCGTGCCGGCTGGCCAGGCGATAGGCCAGGGCGGTGTCGTCGAGGTCGAGCGCCTCGCGCGCCGCCCAGTGCCTGATCGGCCACCAGCGCTCGGGCCGGCGCATCGAATCGGCGGCCCGGTCCAGCAGCTCGACGACCCCGTCGTGACGGCCGCGGCGCAGGCGCCAGCGGGCGCGCTCGTAGAGCAGGGTGGGGTCGTCCTGCAGCTCCGGCGGCACCCGCGCGATCGCGGCGTCGACCCCGGGACGATTGCGCATCAGCCGCTCGACCGCCTTCGCCAGCCGCGGATAGCCGCCGCCCAGGCGCTTGGCTTGCCGCTCGGCGGCGGCGAAGTCCCACCGGCTCAGCAGCCGGTCGAGGCGGGCGATCTCGTCGCTGGCCTGCAGGTCGGCGCCGTGGCGGGCCAGGAAGACGGCTTCTTGCTCCGTCGTGAACGACAGGCCGCGCCAGGCGCGGCGGGCCAGATCGCCGGCCGCCGCTTCGTCGCCGACGGCGCGCAGGGCCTCGGCCAGCCGCAGGACGCCGGCCGCGCTGAGCGGCTCGCGCTGCGCGAACCAATCGATCACGTCGCGATGGGAGAACCCGGCCGGCAGCCGCTGTTCGGCCCGGCGCTGGATCGCGGCGAGGCGCGGCCAGCCGCGATTGGCCCGGAGGAACGCGTCGAGGACTGTGAACTCGTCGGCAATCGGGTCGGCATTCGGGTCGGCGGTTGGGTTGGCGGTTGGGTTGGCGTCCTCGGCGTTGACCAGGTCCAGCCAGATGAAGAACTTGTTGAGCAGCGCCTGCCGCCCCTGCAGGGCGGTCACGCGGGCGGCGCGGTAATCCGCCTTGCCGGCGAGGGCGAAGGCCTGTCGGTAGATCGGGCGGTCGGCGTGCGCCTGACGGTCGACGGGCGCATCGGCGCGTGCCGCGTGCGGCAGAGCGACGCAGAGCAGCGCGACCCAGGTCCAGACGGCGACTCGCAAATTCACCTGCTCCCCCGAATAGGTCTCAACACCTAGGTTTCACCACATAGGTTTGACCACCTAGGTTTCACCGGCGGCAGCGCTTGCCAGTAACGGACACTAACAGCGGATTGTTAAGTTTTGCCAATAATATCACACGAACACTATCTATGTCCTTGTCTTAACTATAGTTTCTCGTGATACTTCAACCGCTGCTTGTTGTATTACAATACCGCTAGCCGGTTGCTTGTCAAAGCGATCGCTCGCCGGCGCCGCCGATCGGCCGCCGATCGGCCGCCGTCGGGCCGCCGTCGGGCCGCCGTCGGGCCGCCGTCGGGATTGCGCCCGGCGCCGGCGCTCTTGCCGCTCGCGGCGCCCGGCGTTATGGTCCGGCCAATGCAACCGCCGGGTCGCGCCGTCCGCCAGCGCCAGCCCGGCCCATCGACGATACGAGGTTCGCCATGTCCGGGCCGATGTTCTCCGGTTCCCTCACCGCCCTCATCACCCCCTTCGCCAACGGCCAGGTCGACGAGGCGGCGTTCCGGAAATTCGTCGATTGGCAGATCAAAGAGGGGACCCACGCCTTGGTGCCCTGCGGCACCACCGGCGAGTCGCCGACCCTCAGCCACGACGAGGACATGCGGGTGACGGCGCTCTGCGTGGAGGTCGCCGACGGCCGGGTCCCGGTGATCGCCGGCACCGGCTCGAACTCCACCGCCGAGGCGATTCGCCTGACCCGCAACGCCAAGGAGGTCGGCGCCGACGCCGTGCTGGTGGTGACGCCCTACTACAACAAGCCGACCCAGGACGGGCTCTACGCCCATTACCAGGCGATCCACGACGCGGTGGAGATCCCGATCGTGATCTACAACATTCCGGGCCGCTGCATCGTCGACATGTCGGTCGAGACCATGGCCAGGCTCGCCGAGCTGCCCAACGTGGTCGGCGTCAAGGACGCGACCGCGGACCTCAAGCGCCCGGCCCTGACCCGCCAGGCGATCGGCGACGATTTTTGCCAGCTCTCGGGCGAGGACGCGACGGTCGTGCCGTTCCTGGTCCAGGGCGGGCACGGCTGCATATCGGTCACGGCGAACGTCGCGCCGGCGCTCTGCGCCGCCCTGCACGAGGCCTGGAAGGGCGGCGACCTGAAAGAGGTGAGCAGGGTCAACGACCGGCTGATGCCGCTGCACGAGGCGCTGTTCGTCGAGAGCAGCCCGGGGCCGGTGAAATACGCCGCGAGCCTGCTCGGCCTGTGCGAGAACCGGCTGCGGCTGCCTCTGGTCGCGGTGTCGCCGGCGACCGAGCGGCGCGTGCGCGACGCCATGGTGCACGCCGGCCTGCTGAACTAGGACGCATCGACGCACCGCCATGGCCGAGGGCGGCAAAGTTCTGGTCGCCCAAAACCGCAAGGCGCGCCACAACTACCTGATCGAGGACTCGCTCGAGGCGGGCTTGGTCCTGACCGGCACCGAGGTCAAGTCGCTGCGCCGGGGCCGCGCCTCGATCGTCGAGGCCTATGCCGACGACGAGGGGGGCGAGCTCTATCTCCTCAACTCCCACATCCCGATCTACGAGGCCGCTGGGCGCTTCAACCACGAGCCCAAACGGCCGCGCAAGCTGCTGGTCCACAGCCGGGAATTGGCCCGCCTGATCGGGCTGATTCGCCGCGAGGGCTACACCTTGGTTCCGCTGTCGCTCTACTTCAACGCCCGCGGCATCGCCAAGGTGGAACTCGGCCTGGCGCGCGGCAAGCGCATGGTCGACAAGCGCGAGACCGCCAAGCGGCGCGACTGGGAGCGGCAGAAGGCGCGCCTGCTGCGCGAGCGCGGCTGAGGGGCGTGCGATGTCTTGTCCGACCCGACACGGCGGCGGCGGGGCGGCGGCTCTCGCGCGGCGCGGGACGCCATGCGGCTGAGGACCCTCTATGCGCTGGCCGGCCTGGTGCTCGGCGCGCTCGCTGGCGTCGCCGTCGCATTTCAGGCCTTCGCCCTCGCGGCCGGCGTCTCCTGGCTGTTTCTGTTCGGCGACGACGCCTGGCCGGCCGGGGTCGAGGCTTATCTCTTGGGCGTTCCCCTGGCGGCCGGCGTCCTGACCCTCATCGCCGGCGTCGGCCTCGGCTATGCGGTCGGGCGCCGCGGCGAGGCCTCGGCGCGGCCGGAGCGCGCCCGCCGCCGCGGCCATCGGCTGCTGGCGGCCGGCGCCGTCCTCTGGCTGCTGGTGCTCGCTCTCTACGTGGCGCAGCACGAACGCCAGTCGGCGGCGCGCGCCACGGCGGCGCACGAGGAGGCGGCCTTCCACCAGTTGCAACGGGCGCGGCACGTCATCACCGGGTTGCGCGGGCTCGACGCCGGGGCGGACGAGCTGCGCCTGAGCGTCGGCCTGGCGGGCCGCCGCAGCGGCGCCTACCGCCTGGCCTGGCGCCTCGACGAGCCGCTCTATGGCATCACCCTGCTGAGCGGCGAGCGGCGTCTCGTGCTGGCGCCCGAATCGACCGAGGTGACGCTGTCCTTCGAGACTGCGGCCCTCGCCGAGCGATACCGCAACACGGTCCTGGAGGGGCGCGACGAGCGGGTCCTGGTCGAGGGCGCGTTTCGCCTGCGGCTGTCGCTGCTGCCGCTGCTCGACGAGGCGGAGCGCCGCGCCCTGCCGGAGCGGGAAATCGGCAACATCGAGCGCGGCCTCTCCGAGCTCGGCTCCGAAACCGACCTGGAGGTGCCGGTGAGCCTGGACCTCACGGTACGCTGAAGGGCTGCGCCAACGGCGTCTTTCATCGCGCCCCGGGCCGCCGGGCGCGCGTCAGCCGAGCCGCCGGCTGAGATCCTCGAAGACCCGGTGGAACATCGCCTCGGTCAGGCGTCTAGTGCTCGTGTTGTAGCGCGAGCAGTGATAGCTGTCGGTGAGCGAGCGCCCGTCGGGCAGGGGATGCACGAGGCCGTGGGCGAAGCGATAGCGCGCGCGGGTCAGGCCGAGCGCCGCGAGCACGGCGCCGTGGGCGACCGCGCCGAGCGCGAGCAGCGCCTCGAGGCGCGGCATGGCGGCGATCTCGCTCGCCAGGAAGCGGCCGCAGGTCCTGATCTCGCCGCCGGTGGGCTTGTTCTCCGGCGGTACGCAGCGCACCGCGTTGGTCACCCGGCAGCCGACCAGCCGCAGGCCGTCGTCGACCCGGCGCTCGTAGGGCCCCTCGGCCCAGCCGAACTGGATCAGCGTCGGATACAGGAGATCGCCCGCATAGTCGCCGGTGAACGGCCGGCCGGTCCGGTTCGCGCCCTTGAGGCCGGGGGCGAGACCGACGATGAGCAGGCGGGCCTCGCGGCCGCCGAAGCTGGCGACCGGCGCGTTGTGAAAGTCCGGATGCCGGGTGCGGTTGTCGTCGCGGAAGGCGGCGAGACGGGGGCAGAGCCGGCAATCGGCGTCAGGGTGAAGCATGTCCGGCGCGCGAGGCGGCCGGCCCTGAGCGACCGGCCCGGAGCGGCCGGTCTTCGCGCTTGCTGTCATTGCTGGGGGAGTGGGCGGCCCGGCGTCAGCCGGTGCCGGACTCGTAGAATTCCTCGTCCTCTTCGAACTCGGCCTCGTCGTTCTCGGCGAACGCGGGCTCGCCGCGGGCTCTCGGATGATCGCGCGGCAATTCGCGCTCGATCTGCTCTTGCAGGTCGAGCAGGTCGATAAAGGCGTCGGCCTGGCGGCGCAGCTCGTCGGCGACCATGGAGGGCTGGCTGCGGACCGTGGACACGACCGTGACCCGCACACCCTTGCGCTGGACCGCTTCCACCAGGCGGCGGAAATCGCCGTCGCCGGAGAACAGGACGATGTGGTTCAGAAAATCCGCCATCTCCAGGACATCGATCGCCAGTTCGATGTCCATGTTGCCCTTGAGCTTGCGGCGGCCGGTCGAATCGGTGAACTCTTTGGTCGGCTTGGTCACCATGGTGTAGCCGTTGTAATCGAGCCAGTCGATCAACGGCCGGATCGGCGAATACTCCTGATCCTCCACGAGCGCCGTATAATAAAAGGCCCGCACCAACTGGCACTCGCCCTTGAACAGCTCCAATAGCCGCTTGTAGTCGATATCGAATCCAAGTGCCCGCGCAGTGGCATAGAGGTTGGCGCCGTCGATAAACAGGCCAACCCGTTCTTGCGGGTAAAAGTTCATCTCAAACCTTTCCAAAAAATATGAAAGGGGCTCAGGAGAATCGAATGACGGCGACAATCGTATTGCGAATAGGGTTCAAAAGAAAGACCAAGACGTCTACTAACGTTCAAATGACGCCGATTTTCGCGACGCTAGATCATTGCTGCGGTGCAGCAAACATCGCGCGCCCTCGACCTTCCGACCGGGCCCCCGACCGAACCTTCGACCGAGCGTTCGACCGAGCGTTCGACCGAGCGTTCGACCGAGCGTTCGACCGAACGCCCGACCTTGCGTCCGCGCGCGCGCCCGGCGGCGCCCGCGCACGCCGCGCACGCTCTACGAACAACCGCCCGATCGCGCGGCGGTTCCCATGATTCTCCTCGGCCTCGGCGCGAACCTCGATCATCCGGATTACGGGCCGCCCCGGCGAACCCTGGAGGCGGCGCTCGAGGCTTTGCGTCAGGCGGGCGTCGGCGTCCTGGCACGCTCGCGCTGGTACCGCAGCGCGCCGGTGCCGGCCTCCGACCAGCCCTGGTTCGTCAACGCCGTCGCGTCGCTCGAGACGCACCTGCCGCCGGCGGAGCTGCTGGCGCTGCTGCACGAGATCGAGGCCCGCTTCGGCCGGGCGCGCCGGCGGCGCAACGAGGCCCGGGTCCTCGATCTCGACCTGCTCGCCTATCACGACCGGGTGAGCGCGCCGGGCGAGATCCCGGTCCTGCCGCATCCGCGGCTCGGCGAACGCGCCTTCGTGGTGCTGCCGCTGCGCGATCTCGCCCCGGATTGGCGCCACCCGCAGAGCGGCGAAAGCGCTGGCGAGCTGGCCCGCCGCCTCGACCCGGACGCGGCGGCCGAGGCGGTCGAGGCGATCGACGAGACCCGCTGAGCCGCGGCGCGGGGCTCCGCCGCCCCCGGTCGCGCGGCGGGGCGGCCTCCTTGCATTTGCCGCCCGTCCTTTCTATATAGTTTCCCGCTCGCCGCACGGCGGCGGGCCGTCCCGCAGGAGATTTCGGAGCCCTTCATCATGGCGCGCGTAACCGTCGAAGACTGTGTCCTCAAGGTGCCCAACCGCTTCGATCTCGTCATGCTGGCGGCCCAGCGGGCGCGGGACATCTCCTCCGGCGCGCCGCTCACGCTCGACCGGGACAAGGACAAGAACCCGGTGATCGCGCTGCGCGAGATCGCCGAGGAAACCGTCGATCTCTCCCACTTGGCGGACGCTCTGGTCAAGGGCCATCAGCGGCAGATCGAGTTCGACGAGCCGGAAGAGGAGATGCCGGATCTCGAGCTGCCGCAGGTGCCGGGCGAGGCGGCAGGCGAGGCGGCGGCCCAAGCTGGCGAGGCGGACGAGGCGGAAGCCGGTGGCGACGCGGCGGCCGGGAGCGAAGCCGACGACGAGTCCGACGGGGCCGACGAGTCCGACGGGGCCGGCGAGGACGGGGCGGACGAGACGGCCGACCAGCTCGAGGCCGGTGCCGTCGACGACGACGAGTCCGCTTAGCCGACGCGTCCGGCTATCCCCCTCCGGCGGGACCGCCATCGATCTTGGCGACGGGCGACGGCGCGCGTACACTTTTGCCCGATTGACCGGTCGTGCGGCCGGTATCCGTGAGCGCGCAAGATGATTCGCCAGTTCGAACTCGTCGAACGGGTCAGGTCCTATGATCCCGGAGCCGACGAAGACGCTCTGAACAGAGCCTACGTCTTCGCGATGAAGGCGCACGGCCTGCAGCGGCGGGCCTCGGGCGATCCCTACTTTTCCCATCCTCTCGAGGTCGCGGGCATCCTCACCGACCTCAAGCTGGACGAGGATTCGATCATCACCGCCCTGCTGCACGACGTGGTCGAGGACACCGAGGCCACGCTGGACGAGGTGGAGCAGATCTTCGGCAAGGACATCGCCCGCCTGGTCGACGGCGTCACCAAGCTGTCGCGCCTGGAGCTGCAGTCGGAGCAGAGCCAGCACGCCGAGAACTTCCGCAAGCTGGTCCTGGCGATGTCGGAAGACATCCGCGTGCTGCTGGTGAAGCTGGCCGACCGCCTGCACAACATGCGCACGCTCCATTTCATCAAGTCCGAGGACAAGCGCCGGCGCATCGCGCGCGAGACCATGGACATCTACGCGCCGCTCGCCGAGCGGATCGGCATGCACCGGTTCAAGGACGAGCTGGAGAACCTGGCCTTCCAGACCCTCAATCCCGACGCCTATAATTCGATTCTCGCGCGCCTCGAGTTCCTCAAGCGCGAGGGCGAGGACCTGCCCAATCGCATTGTCGACGAGCTGCGCCGCGAGCTCGCCGAGGGCGGGATCGAGGCCTGGGTGTCGGGGCGGGTCAAGACGCCCTATTCGGTCTGGCGCAAGATGCAGCGCCACAGCATCGGCTTCGAGCAGCTCTCCGACATCGTCGCCTTCCGCGTCGTCGTGGCGACGGTCGGCGAGTGCTATCACGCGCTGGGAGAGCTGCACAGCCGCTATTCCGTCGTGCCCGGTCGGTTCAAGGACTACATCTCGATCCCCAAGCCGAACGGCTACCGCTCGCTGCACACCGGCATCATCGGCCCCGAGCGCCATCGCATCGAGATCCAGATCCGCACCCGCGAGATGCACGAGGTGGCCGAGCTCGGCGTCGCCGCCCACTGGAAGTACAAGCAGGGCCTGGATCACGTCGACGGCCGGCAGTACCGCTGGCTGCGCGAGCTGCTGGACATCCTGGAGCAGGCCTCCAATCCGGAGGAGTTCCTCGAGCACACCAAGCTCGAGATGTTCCAGGATCAGGTCTTCTGCTTCACGCCGAAGGGCGATCTGATCGCTTTGCCGAGGGGCGCGACGCCGGTCGATTTCGCCTACGCCGTGCACTCCGAGGTCGGCGACGCCACCGTCGGCGCCAAGGTGAACGGGCGCATGGTCACGCTGCGCGCGCAGCTACGCAACGGCGACCAGGTCGAGATCATCACCTCGAAGGCGCAAACGCCGTCGCCGGACTGGGAGGGCTTCGTCGTCACCGGCAAGGCCAAGGCGTGCATCCGGCGTTTCGTGCGCCAGGAGCAGCGCCACCAATACGCCGAGCTGGGCCGCCAGATCCTGCAGAAGACCTTTCGCCAGGACGGCCACGAGTTCACGGAAAAGGCGCTCGAGAGCGTCCTCAAGAAATTCAAGCGGGAGACCGTCGCCGATCTCTACGGCGCGGTCGGGCAGGGCCATCACACGGCCCGCGAGGTCATGCTGGCGGTGTTCCCGGGCGAGCGCCAGCGCCGGCGCCTGCACTCGGTGTTCCCCTCGCTCCGGCCGCGCGGGCGGCCCGGCAAGCCGGCCGCCAAGGACGGCGCGGTGCCGCTCAAGGGCCTGATCCCCGGCATGGCGGTCCATTTCGCCCACTGCTGCCATCCCCTGCCGGGCGAGCGCATCGTCGGAATCGTCACCACGGGCAAGGGCGTGACGGTGCATACCATCGATTGCGAAACCCTGGAGAACTTTCAGGAGACGCCGGAGCGCTGGATCGACATCGCCTGGGACGTCACCAACGACGAAACGCCGCATCTCGGTCGCCTGCACCTGGTGGTCGCCAACGAGCCGGGCAGCCTCGGCTCGCTGTCCACCATCATCGGCAAGAACTTGGGAAATATCAGCAATCTGAAGATCACCAGCCGCTCGACGGATTTCTTCGAGATGCTGATCGACGTCGAGGTCACCGACGTCAAGCACCTGACCAACATCGTCGCCGCCCTGCGCGCCGCGCCGGTGATCGCGTCGGTAGAGCGGGCGCGCAGCTAGCCGCCCGGGACGGCGGCCGCGCCGCCTTCATGATTTATTGACGCAATCGCCGCAAAACGCCATGACGGTACGTCTAGATGGCAGAATGTCGCAATGTTCAAACGCCGCACCCCCCTGCCACTGTTCCACCGCCTGCGGGAGCTCCTGTGGCCGCGCGCCGGCTGGCGACGGACCGCCCTCTACGTGGGCCACCGCATCGGCCGCCTGCCGGGCACGCCCTACCGCGTCGCGGCCGGGTTTGCCTGCGGGGCGGCGATCTCCTTCACTCCCTTCATGGGCTTCCATTTCGTCGGCGCCGCGCTCTTGGCGCTGGTGATGCGCGGCAACGTGATCGCCTCGGCAATCGGCACGGCGGTCGGCAATCCCTGGACCTTCCCCTTCATCTGGCTCTGGATCTACAACCTCGGGCTCTGGCTGCTCGGCGATGCCAACAATTCTCACCTTCCAGTCCACCTGAGCATGCACTACATATTCGATAACTTCACCAAGGTCTTCTGGCCGATGACCGTGGGCGGCGTGCCGACGGCGGTGGTGGCGTGGTTCGCCTTCTTCTGGCCGGCGCGCATGTTGGTGCTGCAGTATCAGCGGCGCCGCAACCGGCGGCTCCGCCGGCGGCTCATGAAGATCAAGCGCAAGGAGGGCGCCCGCCTTTACGCCGGTCAGTGAACGGGCAGGGTTATCCGGGAGGGGCGATCAAGTAGGGGCGATCACGTGGGGGCGATCACGTGGGGGCGATCTAGGAAGGAAGCGGCATGGCAGAGTACCTGCGCCTGGGCGTGAACATCGATCACGTCGCCACCATTCGCAACGC
>JAWWCG010000008.1:0-20286 GCA_033720555.1 Kiloniellales bacterium
AGATATTGGGGGGCCATGTCCTACACCTGGCGACGCTTGTTGAGGGACCCGCTGGCGCTGGTCGGCATCGCGACCGTCGCCGCCGTCTCGATCGCGGCCGCGAGCGCCCCCGCCATCGCGCCCTTCGATCCGACCGAGCAGTTCTTCGACGGCCTGACCCTGCAAGGCGCGCCCTTGCCGCCGAACGAGCGCTTCCTGCTCGGCACCGACCTGTTGGGCCGCGACCTGCTGTCCCGCCTGCTCTACGGCGCGCGCACCTCGCTGATCATCGGCGTGGTCGCCAACGGCGCGGCGGTGGCGGTCGGCACCCTGCTCGGCGTCGTCGCCGGCTACGTGCAGGGCTGGCTGGGCGCCGCCATCATGCGCTTCACCGACCTCATGATGGCCTTTCCGGCGTTGCTGCTGGCGATCGCGCTCGCCGCGATCTTCACGCCCTCCCTGTGGATCGTGGCCATGGTGATCGCGCTGGTCAACTGGGTGCAGATCGCCCGGGTCATCTACACCGAGACCACGGGCCTGGCGGCGCGGGAGTACATCGAGGCGGCCCGCGCGCTCGGCGCCGCCTGGCCGCGCATCCTGTTCCTCCACATCCTGCCGCACCTGATCCCGACCATCCTGGTGTGGGCGACGCTCGGCATCGCGACCACGGTGCTGCTGGAGGCGACCCTGTCGTTCCTGGGCATCGGCGTGCAGCCGCCGACGCCGTCGTGGGGCGGCATCATCTTCGAGAGCCAGTCCTACTTCCTGACCGCGCCTTGGCTGGTGTTCTTTCCGGGCGTCGCGATCATGGCGCTGGCGCTCGCCTTCAACCTGGTGGGCGACGCCCTGCGCGACGCCCTCGATCCCACCCAAAGGGGGCGATGATGCTGCGCTACCTCGCCCGCCGACTGGCCGCCTCGGCGCTGATCCTGATCGGCGTCTCGGTGATCACCTTCGGCCTCACCTTCCTGATTCCGGCCGACCCGGTGCGCATGATCGCCGGGCGCAGCGCCAGCCCCCAGGCGGTCGAGAACATCCGCCACCAGCTCGGCCTCGACCGCCCGATCGCGGTGCAGTACCTGACCTACGTCGGCAAACTGGCGCAGGGCGACCTCGGGCGCTCCTATGTCCAGAAGGCGGAGGTCTCGCGGCTGATCGAAAGCCGCCTGCCCGCCACGCTGCTGCTGATGGCCGGCGCCATCTTCTTCGAGGTGCTGATCGGCCTGCCGGCGGGCATCCTGGCGGCCACCCGGCGCGGCCGCCTGCTCGACCGGGGGGTCATGATCTTCTCCTTCGCAGGCGTGTCGACGCCGCAGTTCGTGCTCGGCCTGCTGCTGCTCTACGTCTTCGCCAACCTGCTCGGCTGGTTCCCCCTGAGCGGCTTCGGCACCCTCGGCCACCTGGTCCTGCCTGCGCTTACCCTCGGCATCGCCGGCGGCGGCTGGTATTCGCGCATGATGCGCTCGAGCATGATCGAGGTGCTGCGCCAGGACTATATCCGCACCGCGCGGGCCAAGGGCCTGAGCGGGCGCGGCGTGGTGCTGGTCCACGGCCTGCGCAACGCCATCCTGCCGGTGATCGCCATGGTCGGCCTCGACATCGGCATCTTCATGAGCGGCGCCGTGGTCGTCGAATCGGTGTTCGGCTGGCCCGGCATCGGCCAGCTCGCGTGGCTCGCGATCCAGCGTATCGACATCCCCATCATCATGGGCGTCACACTGGTCGCCGCGGTCGCCATCGTGCTCGGCAACCTCTTGGCCGACCTCGCGGCGCCGTTGATTGACCCGCGCATCAGATTGCGCTGAAATGCGCCCCACAACAGGGAGGCAATCCAATGACTTCGATATCCTTCAAGGGCGCGGCCTGCGCGCTCGTTCTGGCTCTCGCGCTGGCCGAGAGCGGCCCGGCGGCGGCGCAGGAGGGCGGCTTCGGCGGCCAGATGGTGGTCACCTACAAGGACGACATCAGCACCTTCGACCCGGCGATCGGCTACGACTGGCAGAACTGGTCGATGATCAAGAGCCTGTTCGACGGGCTGATGGACTACAAGCCGGGCACCACCGAGCTGATCCCCGACCTGGCGGAAAGCTACACCATTTCCGAGGACGGCCTGGTTTATACCTTCAAGCTCCGTCCGGGGATCAAGTTCCACAACGGCCGCGAGCTGACCTCGGCCGACATCAAGTACTCGATCGAGCGCTCGGTCGATCCGGCGACCCAGAGCCCGGGCCAGGGCTTCTTCTGGCAGATCAAGGGATTCGACGAGATGGCCGCGGGCGACGCCGCGGAGCTCACGGGCATCACCACGCCGGACGACCAGACGGTGGTGATCGAGCTGTCGCAGCCCGACGCGACCTTCCTGCAGATCGTCGCCATCAACTTCGCCTTCGCGGTGCCCCGCGAGGAGATCGAGAAGTACGGCCCCGACTTCGGCCGCAACCCGGTCGGCACCGGCGCCTACAAGATGACCGAGTGGACGCTCGGCCAGCGGGTGGTCTTCGAGCGCAATCCCGACTACTTCCGCGACGACGCGCCCCATCTCGACACGATCATCTTCGAGGTGGGCCAGGATCCGAGCGTGGCCCTGCTGCGCCTCAAGCGCGGCGAGGTCGACGTCCTGGGCGATCCGATCCCCTCGGCCAACTTTCTTGAGGAACTGAACGATCCGGCCAACGAGGGCCTGATCGTCAAGGGCGACCTCCTGCACACCGGCTACATCACCATGAACACCACCGAAGCGCCGTTCGACAACAAGCTGGTGCGCCAGGCGGTCAACATGGCGATCAACAAGGAGCGCGTCGTGCGCATCGTCAACGGCCGCGGCGTGGAGGCGAACCAGCCGCTGCCGCCGGCCATGCCGGCCTACGACACCGAGTACGAGGGCTATCCCTACGACCCGGCGAAGGCCAAGGAGCTGCTCGCCGAGGCCGGCTATCCCGACGGCTTCGAGACCGAGCTCTACGCCATGAATACCGATCCCAACCCGCGCATCGCCCAGTCGTTCCAGCAGGACCTGGCGGCGGTCGGCATCAAGGCCGACATCAAGGCGCTCGCCCAGGCGACCGTGATCGACGCCGGCGGCCAGGGCACGGCGCCGATGCTGTGGTCAGGCGGCATGGCCTGGATCGCGGACTATCCCGATCCCTCCAACTTCTACGGGCCGATCCTCGGCTGCGGCGGCGCGGTGCCGGGCGGCTGGAACTGGGCCAAGTACTGCAACGAGGAGATCGACGCCATGGCGGCCGAGGCGGACGGCATGGCGAGCCCCGACCAGGCCGAGGCGCGCATCGAGAAATGGCGCGAGATCTACAACCTGATCATGGAGGACGCGCCCTGGGTGCCGGTGTTCAACGAGGTGCGCTTCGCGATGCATTCGGCGCGGATCGGCGGCAAGGACATCTTCTTCGCCGACCCGATCCACATCCCCGTCCACTATGAATACGTCTACGCCAAAGATGCCGAATAGCTGCAACCACACGATCCACCGGGAGCACAGCCACTACGGCTGGGACAATTCCTTCGCGCCCCGACTGACCATCGCCCCCGGCGAGACGGTCGAGTTCGAGACCGTCGACGCCTCGGGCGGCCAGCTCGGGCCGGAGTCCACCGTGGCGGAGGTGGCGAGCCTGGATTTCGGCAAGGTCAACCCGGTCACCGGCCCCGTCCTGATCGACGGGGCCGAGCCGGGCGACGCGCTCAAGGTCACCTTGCTCGGCTTCACCCCGTCGGGCTGGGGCTGGACCGCCAGCATTCCGGGCTTCGGCCTGCTGGCCGATCAGTTCCCGGATCCGGCGCTCCATCTCTGGACCTACGATCCCGGCGCCCTCGCGCCGGCGCTCTACGGGCCGGGCGGCAGGGTCCCGCTCAAGCCGTTCTGCGGCACCATCGGCGTGGCGCCGGCGGAGGCCGGACTGCACAGCATCGTGCCGCCGCGCCGGGTCGGCGGCAACATGGACATCCGCGACCTTTCGGCAGGCACGGAGCTCTATCTGCCGGTCGAGGTGCCGGGCGCCCTGTTCTCGGTCGGCGACACCCACGCCGCCCAGGGCGACGGCGAGGTCTGCGGCACGGCGATCGAGAGTCCGATGAAGATCGCCGCCAAGTTCGAGCTGGTGAAGGACGCCAATCTGGCGTTCCCGCGCTTCACCACGGCGGGCCCGGTCAGCCGCCATTTCGACGAGAAGGGCTACGAGGTCACCACCGGCATCGGGCCCGACCTCTTCGAAGGCGCGCGCGCCGCGGTCTCCGGCATGATCGACCTCTTGTCGGCGCGCCACGGCCTGTCGGCGGTCGAGGCCTACATGCTGTGCAGCGTCGCCGCCGACCTGCGGATCAGCGAGATCGTCGATCAGCCGAACTGGGTGGTGTCGCTTTACTTCCCGCGCCTCGTGTTCGAATGAACCCAGCCGACGCGCCAACGCGGTCCGGGCCGGCGGCGACGTCCGCGGCGCCCGGGGCGGGCGAGGCCGCCCTTCCCCTGCTGCAGGTGGAAGACCTGTCGGTCAGCTTCGCGACCGAGCAGGGCCGGGTCCGCGTCGTCGACGAGGTCTCGTTCTCGGTGCCGCAGGGGCGCACCGTCGGACTGGTCGGCGAGTCCGGCTGCGGCAAGAGCGTGACCGCCATGACCCTGCTGCGCCTGCTGCCGGCGCCGCCGAGCCGGATCGACGGCGGGCGCATCCTGTTCGACGGCCGCGACCTCGCCCAACTGCGCGAGCACGACATGCGCCGGGTGCGCGGCGACCGCATCGGCATGATCTTCCAGGAGCCGATGACCAGCCTGAACCCGACCTTGAGCATCGGCTTCCAGATCGCCGAGGTGCTGCGCCTGCACCGGGGCCAAGGCGGCAACACGGCGCGCCGGGCGGCGATCGAGATCCTCCGCCAGGTCGGCGTCGGCGCGCCCGAGCGGCGGGTCGAGCAGTATCCCCACCAGCTCTCCGGCGGGCTGCGCCAGCGGGTGATGATCGCCATGGCGCTAGTTTGCCACCCGGCGCTGCTGATCGCCGACGAGCCGACCACCGCCCTCGACGTCACCATCCAGGCGCAGATCCTCGATCTCCTGCGCCGGCTGCAGGGCGAGCTCGGCATGGCAATACTGCTGATCACCCACGACTTCGGCGTGGTGGCCGAGATCTGCGACGAGGTGGTGGTCATGTACGCCGGGCGGATCGTCGAGCGGGCCGGGGTGCGCGCGCTGTTCCGCGCGCCGCGCCACCCCTACACCTGCGGCCTGCTGGCGGCGCTGCCCAGGCTCGGCGGCCGCGGCCGCAAGATCCCCAGCATCCCCGGCATGGTGCCGCCGCCGGGCGCCCGCGGCGTCGGCTGCGCCTTCGCCGAGCGCTGTCCGCGCGCCCTGGCGAAATGCCGCGAGGAGACCCCGCCCCTGAGCGCGCAGGACGGCGACCATCTGGCGGCCTGCTGGAACCCCCAGGAATGACCAGGGGCGTGACGGGCGCCGCGCGGCCGGACGGGCCGCTGCTCGAGGTCGAGGGCCTGACCAAGCACTTCCGGGCCAAGGGCGGCGGGGGCGGCGGCAGCAGCAGCGTCCAGGCCGTGAACGACGTGAGCCTGCGTCTGGATAGGGGCGAGACGCTCGGCATCGTCGGCGAGTCCGGCTGCGGCAAGTCGACCCTGGCCCGCCTGATCCTGCGCCTGATCGAGCCGACGGCGGGGCGGGTCCGCTTCGCCGGCGAGGACCTGCTGGCCCTGTCGCCGGCCGAGCTGCGCACCCGCCGGCGCGACATGCAGCTCATCTTCCAGGACCCCTACGCCTCGCTCGACCCGCGGCTCACCGTCGGCGCGATCGTCGGCGAGCCGCTCGCCATCCACGCCATGGGCGGCCGGCGGGCGCGCCGCGAGCGGGTCGCCGAGCTGCTCGCGACCGTCGGCCTCGAGGCCGACGCCATGAGGCGCTATCCCCACGAATTCTCCGGCGGCCAGCGCCAGCGCATCGGCATCGCCCGCGCCATCGCGCTCGAGCCCCGGCTGATCATCGCCGACGAGCCGGTCTCGGCGCTCGACGTCTCGATCCAGTCGCAGATCCTGGAGCTGCTGCTCGACCTCAAGGATCGGCTCTCGCTCTCCTACATCTTCATCTCCCACGACCTGGCGGTGGTCGAGCACGTGAGCGACCGGGTGGCGGTCATGTATCTCGGGCGGATCGTCGAGACGAGCGACACCGAGCGCCTCTACCGGCGCCCGGCGCATCCCTATACCGAGGCGCTGATCTCGGCGGTGCCAAAGCCGGACCCGGAGCGCGCGCGCAGCCGCATCGTGCTGTCGGGCGACATCCCGAACCCGGAAAGCCCGCCGCCGGGCTGCCCGTTCCACCCGCGCTGCCCCAAGGTCCTGGCGGTCTGCCCGGAGCGGCGGCCCGAGTTGAAGGACATCGGCGAAACCACCGGCGACGGGGGCCGGCCGCACCTGGTCGCCTGCCACCTCCATTAGAGCGGCGAGCCGGCCCAAGACGGGTGCGCCGCGGCGGCGCTTTAGGCTAGAGTGCCTGCGCGATGCGGAATTCCCAAGTCACCACGAAAGCCCGCGCAGCGATCGAGATCGCGCCGCTCTCCGGCGCGCTCGGCGCGGAGGTGCGCGGCCTCGACCTCGCCCGGCCGCTCGACGCGGCGACCTTCGCCGCCGTCCACGCCGCCTACCTCGCGCACCAGGTCCTGGTGTTCCGCGACCAGCGGCTCACCCCGGACCAGCAGCTCGCCTTCAGCCGGCGCTTCGGCAGGCTGCTGCGCCTGCCCTACATCGCGCCGCTGCCGGCGCACCCGGAGATCATCGCCGTGCTCAAGGAGGCCGACGAGCGCAACATCAGCACCTTCGGCGGGACCTGGCATTCCGACTTCAGCTTCCTCGAGCGCCCGCCGTCGGCCTCGCTGCTCTACGCCCTCGAGGTGCCGGCGCGCGGCGGCGACACCATTTGGGCCGACATGTACCGCGCCCACGACAGCCTGTCGGACGGCCTGCGCGGCCTGCTGCGGGGCCTGCGCGCGGTCCACAGCGGCGTGCCCTACGGCACCCAGGGGCCGGCGAGCGACCTGGCGGTGAGCCGCTCGCTCGCGATCACCCGCGGCGACCCCTCGGCCGACGCGGAGGTCGCCCATCCGGTCGTGCGCCGGCACCCGGAGACCGGCCGCGCGGCGCTGTTCGTCAATTCGGTCTACACCACCCGCTTCGCCGGCATGACCGCCGAGGAGAGCGCGCCGCTGCTGCGCTATCTCGAGGCCCATGCCACCCGGCCGGAGTTCACCTGCCGCGTCGCCTGGGCCCCCGGCACCCTGGTGGTGTGGGACAACCGCTCGACCCAGCACCTCGCGGTCAACGACTACGACGGCGCGCGCCGGCTGCTCCACCGCACCACGGTGGCCGGCGAGCGGCCGCTGATGCTGGACGAGAAGCCTCCCCCGGCCTCTAGCCCGCCGGCAGCTCGACGACGAGGGCCGTCGGGCCGCGCTCGGTGGAATTGATCGGCCAGTCCGGCAGCGCCAGGTCGAAGGGGCAGGCCGAGACCACGCAGATCGCGTCCATCAGCGCCTCCAGCTCGACGTAGGCCCCGGCGGCGACCGGATTGGGCGGCGAGACGATGGCGCCGTCGCCGGCGACCACTGTGTGGGTGAAGAAGTTGATCGGCTGCGGCACCACGTCGATGCCATGGCCGAGGCGGCGCATGGCGATCGCCAGGTTCTCGGCGCAGCTCGCGTGCGGGCCCGGGCGGCCGAGCTGCTCGTAGCGGAACTGGTCGCAGGCCGGGATCATCATGTCATGCACGCCCTCGGCCCCGTCCTCGACGAGGCGCAGCATGGGGCGCCGGTAGCGGGTCTGCAAGGCGTCGCCGGCCGCGAGGCGCAGCCGGCGGGTCCCGATCCAGGTGTGGTTGGCCGACAGCCATTCGCCGGTGTTGCGGGCGTTGAAGGCGAAGAAGTCGGCGGCCTGCCCGCCCTCCGGCGTGACGATGCGAAAACGCCCGCCCTTGGCGACCTCGAAGGCGCGCCCCTCGCGCGCCGGGATCGTCAGAACCGTCATGCCCGCCTCCCTCTCCCGCTGCCGGCGATAGCTTAGCCGAAAAGGCGCGGCGGGCGGGAGGCCGGTTTCATCGGGTCGGTTTCGCTGGGCCGCGAAGTGCACTAGTGTCGCCCTGGCACGATGTGACGGAGCGAAGCGGATGATCGATCTTTACACCTGGGGCACGCCCAACGGGCGCAAGGTTTCCATCATGCTGGAGGAGGTGGGGCTGCCCTACCGGGTGCACCCGGTCAACATCGCCAAGGACGAGCAGTTCGAGCCGTCCTTCCTGGAGATCAGCCCCGGCGGCAAGATCCCCGCCATCGTCGACCAGGACACCGGCACCAAGATGATGCAATCGGGCGCCATCCTGCTCTACCTCGCCAAGAAGACCGGCCGCCTCATGCCGGACGACGAGGGCGCGCGCTGGCAGGTCATGGAGTGGCTGATGTGGCAGATGGGCGACCTCGGACCCATGCTCGGCCAGGCGCACCATTTCCTGAAGTTCAACAAGGGCGAGGCGCCCTACGCCGAGACCCGCTATCACACCATCGCCGAGCGGCTCTACGCGGTGCTCGACCGGCGGCTGGACGGCCGCGACTTCATCGTCGACGACTACTCGGTGGCCGATATCGCGACCTGGCCCTGGATCTCGCGCTACGAATGGCAGGAGGTGACGATCACCGACTTCCCCAACGTCACGCGCTGGTACCGCGCGCTCGCCGAGCGCCCGGCGGTCCAGGCCGGCTATGACCAGCCCAAGAAGATCAACGAGATTCCCATGCCCTAGCAAGCCGCCGGGTCGCGGCGGCCGAGCGCTCGCGACGGATCGCCTCGGCCCGGATTGACGGTTGCAACGCCATCGCAGAACGAGATCCCCGTGAGTCCGGCATCAGATCGAATCGAGGAGTCCCTGGCGGCGCGCAGCGCCGGGGCGATTCTCGCCATCGATCTCGCCGCCGTGGCGGCAAACTACCGCATCCTCGCCGGCCAGGCGGCCGCCGGCGTCGGCTGCGCCGCCGTGGTCAAGGCCGACGCCTACGGGCTCGGCCTCGCGCGCGTCGCGCCCAGCCTGTGGACCGCCGGTTGCCGCGACTTCTTCGTCGCCCAGCTCGACGAGGGCGTGGCCCTGCGGCGCCTCCTGCCGGACGCAGCCATCCACGTGCTGGGCGGGCTCCTGCCAGGGCTCGAGGACGTCTTCCTCGCGCACGGCCTGACGCCGACCCTCAACTCGCTCGGCGAAATCGGGATCTGGGCCGCGCGGGCCCGCAGCGGCGGCGCGGCGCTCGCCGCCGTGCTCCACGTCGACACCGGCATGCGGCGCCTCGGCCTGCCGCCGGACGAGCTCGACCGGCTCGCCGACGAACCGCGGCGACTCGCCGGCATCGAGGTGTCCCTGCTGATCAGCCACTTGGCCTGCGCCGAGCAACGCGACCATCCGCTGAACGCCCGGCAGCTCGCGGCGTTTCGCGCCGCCCGCGCGCGCTTGCCGGCCTGTCCGGCGTCCTTGGCGAACTCTTCCGGCATCTTCCTCGGGCCGGACTACCACTTCGATCTGCTGCGTCCCGGCGTCGCCCTCTACGGCGCCAACCCGACGCCGGACCGCGCCAACCCCATGCGCGAGGTGATGCGCCTGGACGCGCGGGTGTGGCAGGTCCGCGACGCGCGGCCGGGCGAGACCGTCGGCTACGGCGCCACCCACGAGGTGAGCCGGCCGACGCGCATCGCGACCGTCGCGCTCGGCTATGGCGACGGCTATCCGCGCGCCCTCAGCAATCGCGGCCAGGCCTACGCGGCCGGCCGCCGCGTCCCGGTGATCGGCCGGATCTCGATGGATTCCGTCACCCTCGACGTGAGCGCGCTGCCGGCGGGCCAGCTTCGGCCCGGCGACCTGGTGGAGCTGATCGGCCCCAACGTCCCCCTCGACGAGGTGGCGGCGGCGGCCGGCACCGTCGCCTACGAGCTGTTGACCCAGCTCGGCGGCCGCCTCTACCGCGCCTATCGCGGCGGCTGAGCCGCTCGGGCGGGGCCAGATGGGTCAGGCGGGCTCAGGCGGCCGAGACCGCCGCCTGCGCCTCCTCGGCGGCGCGGCGGCCGGTGAGATAGGCGCCGTGGGCGGTGCAGAAGAATTCGCGCGACGTAGCCTCGCCGGCGAAGAACAGCCGTCCGTCGAGCGCCTCGGCGAGCCGCGCGCGCTGATGGGCGCGGCCCGGCCGGGCCGCCGAATAGGCGCCCCGCACCCAAGGATCGCCCCGCCAGGCGGTCACCAGGTGTCGCACGACGTGCTTGGCGATGTCCGAGCCGAAGGCCTTCTTCAGGTTTTCCTTCGCGAGATCGGCCGAGGCCTCGACGCCGGCGCGCTCCAGCCAATCGGCGAAGCGCCCGCCGGTGACGCCCGCGACGCAATTCTGCCCGAACGGACGGATGCGGAACGACATGGGCTCGCCCTCGCCCGACAACACGGTCGCGCCCGGGGGGTGGCGGTCGCCGAAGACGTTGCGGTCGAACAGGAGGCCGATGCGGTTGTGATTGCCCAACGGCAGATCGGCGATCGCCTCGCGCTTCCACGCCGGCAGATCGGGCGTGAAGCGGATATCGCCGCCGCCGAGGATTCCGGTCGAGACCGCGACGATCGCCACCTTGGCGGATAGCGTGCCCTTGGCCGTGGTCAGGCGGATCTCCGCGCCGCCGTGGTCGATGGCGGTGACCGCGGCATTCAGCTCGATCGGCAGGCCCGCGCCCAAGCGCGCGATCAGCCGGCCGTAGCCGTCCCTCACCGGCCAGTCCTCGCCGGTGTCGCGAAAGGCGCAGAGGTCGAAGGCGGACACTTGATCGGAGTCCGCCGAGGTGTTGAGCGAGACCCAGTAGTCGAACAGCCCCGTCCAGTCGCTGTCCCGCTCGACCAGCTCGGCCACGGCGACGTCGCGCCCCGCCGCGTAGGCCGCGCGGAGGGCCGCGTGGCTGCGCGCGAAGAAGACGTCGCAGTCCGCCGCGTCGGTGCCGCCGGTCCAATCGGGCGCAAACCGCAAGTTCCGGTCGAAGGTGCCCTTGCGGTAGGCGAAGCCGGCGGCATCGGCCATGGCGACGAAGGGGTTGAGGCTGGCCGAGTGCAGCCAGTGGCAGCCGAGATCGAAGGGCACGCCGGGAGCGATCTCCTCGGTATAGCCGCGGCCGCCGATGCGGTGCGCCGCCTCGAGCACGACGAAGGAGGCGCCGAGCTCGGCCAGCCGGCGCCCGGCGCCGAGCCCGGCCGCCCCGGCGCCGACGACGACAACGTCGAGGCTTGTCGCGTTCTCGACCATCCGAATCCCACCGCGGATCGCGAACCAGGTGACGGCCACAGTGTGCGCAAACCCGACGCCGACGCCAAGCCTTCAGAACGCCTCGAAGGCCCTGCCGGCCGGCACGCGGCCTCGCCCCCACCGGTCTGTGACCGCCGATTCCCGGCCGGTTGCCGGCTTATGCATTGCGGAGGGAGGGCCGCCCCTGTCACAATGAAAGGCAGGGTCGCCGAGATCCATGGCCATAGGGGGCAGCGCGATGCGGATCTCCGAGTTCTTTCACGACCGGGTCGAGCGGTATCGCGACCGGACCTTCCTCAAGGCCGCCATGGCGGCGGGGGCGCTGACCGCCTACGCGGACGGAACCGTGAGCGTCTCGGAGCGCTTCAAGATCGAAGAGATCCTGGAACGCCTGGAGCGGCTGCACATCTACGACGCGCAGAAGGCGGTGGAGAAGTTCGAGGAATATGTGGTGGAGCTGGAGGACAACACCGACCAGGCGGAAAAGGTGCTCATCGGCAAGCTCCAGCGCATCTCCAGCGACGGCGTGGCGGCCGACCTGATCGCCCGGATCGCGATCGAGATCAGCTACGCCGACAAGTACTTCAACCAGGCCGAGCGCATGCAGTTCACGGCGATCTGCGAGGCCCTCGGCCTGGACCCCAAGGACTACGCCGAAGAGACGCAGTAGCGCGGACCGGGCCGCGAGACCCGGACCGGCCCGGCAAGATTCGGCGGGGAACGAGGCTATGGGCGCGTTCGATTACGTCATCGTCGGGGCGGGCTCGGCCGGCTGCGTGCTGGCCGACCGGCTGAGCGCCGACGGGCGCGCGCGGGTGCTGCTGATCGAGGCCGGCGGCAGCGACCGCAGCCTGTTCATTCAGATGCCGACGGCGCTGTCCATCCCGATGAACATGAAGAAGTACAACTGGTTCTTCGAGTCCGAGCCGGAGCCCCACATGGACGGGCGCCGGCTGCACTGCCCGCGCGGCAAGGTGCTCGGCGGCTCCTCCTCGATCAACGGCATGGTCTACGTGCGCGGCCACCCCTGCGATTTCGAGGAATGGGAGCGGGCGGGCGCGGCCGGCTGGGGCTATCGCAACTGCCTGCCCTATTTCCGCCGGGCCGAGACCTGGAAGGCCGGCGGCGACGACTACCGCGGCGACTCGGGGCCGCTCGGCACCTGCAACGGCAACGAGATGAAGAACCCGCTCTACCGGGCCTTCATCGAGGCGGGGCAACAAGCCGGCTATCCCCTGACCGACGACTACAACGGCTACCAGCAGGAAGGCTTCGGCGCCATGCACATGACCGTCAAGGACGGCGTGCGCTGGTCGACCGCCAACGCCTACCTGAAGCCCGCGCTCGGACGCCCCAACCTCGAGGTGGTGTCGAACGCGCTGACCCGGCGGGTGACCTTCGAGGGCCGGCGCGCGGTCGGCGTCGACTACGAGGTCGGCGACCGCCGCGAGAGCGCCCGCGCCGAGCGCGAGGTCATCTTATGCGCCGGCTCGATCGGCTCGCCCATGCTGCTGCAGCTCTCCGGCGTCGGCCCCGGCCAGGTGCTGCAGGACGCCGGCGTGCCCGTCGTGCACGACCTGCGCGGCGTGGGCGAGAACCTGCAGGACCATCTGGAGGTCTACTTCCAGTACCGCTGCACCCAGCCGATCACGCTCAACAGCCAGCTCGACCCGCTCCACAAGTTCCTGATCGGCAGCCGCTGGTTCTTCTTCAAGAGCGGACTGGGCGCCACCAACCATTTCGAATCCTGCGCCTTCATCCGCTCCAAGGCGGGCGTCCAGTGGCCCGACGTTCAATACCACTTCCTACCGGCCGCCATGCGCTACGACGGCCGGAGCGCCTTCGCGGGCCACGGCTTTCAGCTTCACGTCGGTCCGAACAAGCCGAAGAGCCGGGGCTGGGTGCGCATCGTCTCGTCCGACCCGAGGGCGAAGCCGAAGATCCTCTTCAACTACCTGGCGCACGAGGACGACCGCGCGGCCTTCCGCGCCTGCCTGCGCCTCAGCCGCGAGATCATCGCCCAGCCGGCGATGGACCCCTACCGGGGCGAGGAGATCCAGCCCGGCGCGGCGGTCGAGAGCGACGCGGAGATGGACGCCTGGATCCGCGAGAACGCCGAGAGCGCCTACCATCCCTCCTGCACCTGCAAGATCGGCGCCGCGGACGACCCCATGGCGGTGCTCGACCCGGAGTGCCGGGTGCGCGGCGTCGAGGCCCTGCGCGTGATCGACTCCTCGGCCTTCCCGACCATCACCAACGGCAACCTGAACGCCCCCACCATTATGGTGGCGGAAAGGGCGGCCGATATGGTTTTGGAGCGCGAGCCCCTGCCCGCCTCCAACGCGCCCTACTATCTGGACGAAGAGTGGCGCACGCGCCAGCGCCCGGGCGCGCCGCGGCGGACCGTCGCGCCCGCCGCCGACTGATGGGCGCTGGCTGATAGCCGCCGGCTGAAGGCCGCGAGGCGGCCTCCGGCCTGGCGAAAACGTGAACGCTAGAGCGGTCGATTGCCGCCAGAGGACCTGCAATGATGCGCTGCGTAGTCACGCCCCGGTCCAATGCACGACAGACGGCGCCGGGGGCGCGTCAAGGCGCTTGATTGATTGGCCGGTTTCTCTCAATTATCGCCCGGCCGAAGCGGGCCATCAGTGGAGGGGTTCATGCAGGCAGTCATCCTGGCGGCCGGCCGAGCGCGGAGGCTCGGGCCGATCGGCGAGTCCTTGCCGAAGTGCCTCGTGAGGATCGGCGGCCGCCCTCTGATCGCCTATTCGCTGGACAGCCTCGTCCAGCGCGGCGTGCGCGAGATCACGATCGTGACCGGCCACCGCGACGGCGCGATCCAGGACGCGCTCGGCGCGCATCATCTCGGCGTTCGCGTGCACTACCGCTTCAACCCCCACTACCGGCACACGGGAAGCCTGGTGTCCCTCATGCTGGGCGCCAGCGACCTCGACGCCCCCAATCTGCTGGTCCTGGAATCCGATCTCCTGTACCACCCCGGCTTCCTCGACGCGGCCATGGCGGCGGCCGACGACACCCTTTTGGTCGCCGACGCCAGCGGATCCGGCGACGAGGTCTTCGTTTGCCGCGGGCCGGACCATCGGCTGAGCTACCTGGGAAAGGACGCCTCGCCGCGCCAGCGCGAGGACAGCATCGGCGAGTACGCCGGAATCGCCCGCTTGTCGGCCGGCTTTTGCGCGGTCTATCGCCGCGAGGCGGAGCGGCTCCTGAGGGCCGGGCGCGCCGCCGGGCATTACGAGGACCTCATCTTCGACCTCGCCAAGACCGGACACGCAATCGGCGTGCGTCACTGCCCGTTCCTGCCCTGGACGGAGATCGACACCGTCGAGGATATCGAGCGCGCCACCAACGCGGTCTATCCGGCGCTCCGCCACATCTGGGAGCGCGCGCCGCGGGAGCCGGGCGCGGCGGCCAATCGCGACGATCTGAGCATTGCCAGCTAGCGGTTTGCCGAAGATCATGCGGGCGCGACGCCACAGGGTCGCGTGGATCGCGTGGATCGCGTGGGTCGCGGGGGTCGCGCGGCCGACAGCGCGATCGGCCGCCGGCGGCGGCGCCTGAGGGACGACGGGCGTAGGAATAGGAACGGGGATGAACGACGAGCAGGTCGAGCGGTTTCGCCGCGACGGTTACCTCTACCTGCCCGGTTTCTTCTCGGGCGACGAGACCCGCGCGATCGCGGCCTGGACCGACGAGGTTGCCGCCTGGCCGGAGGAGCCGGGACGCCACATGGTCTACCACGAGGATTCGCTCGCGCCTTCCGATGGGCG
This sequence comes from Kiloniellales bacterium, assembly GCA_033720555.1. Taxonomy (GTDB): domain Bacteria; phylum Pseudomonadota; class Alphaproteobacteria; order Kiloniellales; family JAKSDN01; genus CALJXB01. Next base: position 15,080 of record JAWWCG010000008.1, read on the forward strand.
GATCCTCCAGCGCATCGAGGATCTGACCTCCTTCCACGCGGGCTTCAGATCGCTCTACTGCGAGGGCCGCCTGATCGACGCGGTCTCGACGCTGCTCGGCGAGCGCGCCTTGCTGTTCAAGGACAAGATCAACTTCAAGCTGCCCGGCGGCCACGGCTTCAAGGCGCACCAGGACGCGCAAGCCGGCTGGCGCGACTACGCCGACTATTTCATCTCGGCCCTCGTGTCGATCGACCGCTCGAGCGAAGCCAACGGCTGCATCGAGATGGCGCCGGGCTGGCACGAGCGGGGCCTGATCGGCGAGGCGTGGGCGCCGCTCGACGAGGCGGCGACCGCGCGCATGACCTTCGAGGCCGTGCCGACCGAACGCGGCGATGTCGTGCTCTTCGATTGCTACGCGCCGCACCGATCGGGCGACAACCGCACGGCGGAGCCCCGGCGGGTCCTCTATGTCACCTATAACCGCGCGTCGGACGGAGACCATCGGGCCGCTTACTTCGCCGACAAGCGCCGCAGCTTTCCCCCGGACATCGAGCGCGAGCCGGGCAAGACCTACGTGTTTCGCGTCTGAGCCGGCGGCGCGACATGGCCCCCGCAAGCCTCCTGCTCGCCAAGCCGCGGCTGCCGTCGAGGACCCGCTCGGCATGAGCCACAACACCTGGGTGCATCGCGTCGTGCGGCCGGCCCTGCGCCCCTTGGCCCGAAGCCCGGTCACGCCCAATCACATCACCTGCCTGCGGCTGCTCGCCGGCCTATCGGCGGCGGCGGCCTTCGCCCAAGGCGACGACCTCTGGCGGAACGTCGGCGCCGGCATTTTCGTGATCTCGTTCCTGCTCGACCGGGCGGACGGCGAGCTCGCGCGCCTGAAGCGGGCGCACAGCGCCCTGGGGCACCGCCTGGATCTGTTGAGCGACGGGCTCTCCAACTCGCTCGCCCTCTTCGGATTGGGGGTCGGGTTGCGCGACGGGGACTTCGGGACCTGGGCCATCGCGATGGGCGGCGCGGCCGGCCTCGCCGTGGCCGGCGCCTTCGCCATGATCGTGCGCATGGAGACCTTGGAGGGTCGCCAGCGGGCCGCCGAGCTGCCGTCCGTCGCCGGCTTCGACCCGGACGACGCGATGCTGCTGGTGCCGGCCTTCGTCTGGCTGGGCCTCGGCGACCTGCTGCTTCTCCTGGCGGCGGCCGGGGCGCCCCTGTTCTGCGCCGTGTTCGCGCTGGTGCTTCGCCGGCGCCTGTCGGACGGCGGAGCGCGCGGACAGGAGGAGCCGGCGCGCGTTCCCAGCGACTCCCCCGGAGGCCGCGACATCGGATCGGCGAACGATGGCCGCCAGTGAGGCGCCTGCGGCATCCCGGCCGGCGGGTCGGCGGTAGTCGCATGGCGCCCGCAGCTTCCGAGCGGCGCGGCGCGGGCCAGCCGGACCCGGCAGGATCGCGGGCGGAGGCGCGCAAACGGAAATGGCTCGGGCCGTCGCTGTGGCTGCTTGGCCTGACGGTCGCGATCGCGCTGGTGGCGCGGCAGGGCTTCGCCGAGGTGGCGGCGTCGGTCGCTGCCGCCGGTTGGGGCGTCCTCTGGCTCGGCCTCGTCCATCTCCTGCCCATGACCGCCGACACCCTGGGATGGCGCGCGCTGCTGCGCCGCCAGGCGGCGGCGGGGTTCGCCACGCTGTTCTGGGCGCGCTGGATCGGCCAGTCGGTGAACAACCTGCTGCCGTCGGCCAGGGTCGGCGGCGAGTTCCTGCGGGCCTGGCTGATCAGCCGCAAGACCGGGATTCCCGGCGCCGCCGCGGGCGCCAGCGTGATCGTCGACCTGACCGCCACCTTCGCCGCGCAGCTCGTCTACACCCTCGCCGGCGTGGCGTTGCTGGTCGCGCGAGGCGCCGGCGGCGACCTGCTGAGCGCCGCGGCGATCGGGCTGGTCGTGCTTTTCGCCATGCTGGCGAGCTTCCTCCTGGCCCAGCGGTTCGGCGTCATCGCGGTCCTCGAGAGGCTGACGGGCGCCCTCCTGCGGCACTTCGGCTGGTCGCCGGCCGCCGCGGGCGCGGACAGCCTTCAGGCGCGGGTCGAGGAGGCCTACCGTCGCCGCGGCCCGCTGCTCGCCTGCGGGCTGCTTCACCTCCTGGGATGGGTCTTGGGGGCCCTGGAGGTTTGGCTGGCGCTATGGCTTCTGGGTCACCCCGTGACGCTGCTCGACGCGCTGATCATCGAAAGCCTGATCCAGGCCGTGCGGAGCGCCGCCTTCTTCATGCCGGGGGCGCTGGGCGCGCAGGAGGGCGGGCTGATCCTCCTGGGCGCCTTGTTCGGGATCGCTCCCGCAACGGCGCTCGCGCTTTCGCTCCTGCTGCGGATCCGCGAGCTGCTGATCGGCCTGCCGGGCTTGCTCGCCTGGCACCTGCATGCGCTCTACGGCCAGTTCGCGCCGGAGAGCCGCTCGCGGGGCGGCTAGACCATTTTCCACTCGCGTGGACTCGCACCAGCCCGCACCCCCGCCCGGCAACCCGCGCCATCGTACGCTAGGGATGGCCGGGCGGGGGTGCGGGCCGGTTCCGTGAGAACGGAAAACTCGCTAGCCGCGGTCTTCCAGCTCTTCGACGATGCGCCGGGCCGCGTCGGCCGCGTCGGGCGCCCCGGTCACCGGCCGGCCGACCACCAGGTAGTCGGCGCCGGCGGCGAGCGCGTCGGCCGGGCTCGTGACCCGCTTCTGATCGCCCGCGACCGCCCAGGCCGGGCGAATGCCGGGCACCATGAGGACGAAGTCGGGCCCGCAGGCCGCCCGCAGCCGCGCGATCTCGCGCGGGCTGCACACCACGCCGTCGAGGCCACAGGCCTGCGCGAGGCGCGCCAGGCGCTCGACCTGGTCGGCGAGCGGGCCGATCTGGCCGACCTCGCCCAGGTCGTCCTCGCCCAGGCTGGTCAGCACCGTCACGGCCAGCAACTGCGGCCGGGGCACGTCGGCGTCCTCCGCCCCCTCGGCCACCGCCTGAACCGCCGCCTCGAGCATCGCCCGGCCGCCCGCCGCGTGGACGTTGACGAAGGCCGGGCGCAAGTGGACCGCCGAGCGCAGCGCGCCGGCCACGGTGTTGGGAATGTCGTGGAACTTGAGGTCGAGGAACAGCGGCACGCCGCCGGCGACCGCCCGCACCCCGTCCGGGCCGTGGGCGGTGAAGAACTCCTTGCCGATCTTGACGCCCCCGACGAGGTCCGCCAGGTCGCGTGCCAAGGCGGCGGCGCGCGCCAGGTCGTGGGTGTCGAGGGCGACGAAGATCCGGTCTCTGGGACGCAGCTCGTCGGTCGCGGTCATCGCCCCCTTGTAGCAGATCGCGGCCGGAAGCCAAGCCGCCCCCCGGCCACGGAGCGCCTTTTCGCGCCGCCCGGCCGCCGCCCTGCCGTCGCTCACGCGCGCTCGGCGGCGAGCTCGGCTGCGGCCAGGTCCTCGAGCGCGGTGCCGACCGACTTGAACAGGGTGATCTGGTCGTAGAAGCGGCGCCCGGCGCGCTCGCCCCGGGTGAGGTCGAACAGGTCGCCGGCCACGTCCGCCGGGTCGAGCGCGCCGCTTTCGATCGGCTGCACGATGTCGCCGGCCTCGGCGAGCGCGCCCTCGCGGGTGTCGACGAAGACGCGGGCGCGGCGGATCGCCGCATCGTCGCACTCGCGCATGTCGGGCCGAAAGGCGCCCACCAGGTCGAGGTGCTGGCCAGGCTGGAGCCACTCGCCCCGGACCAGCGGCGCCTTGCTGAGGGTGGCGCAGGAGACGATATCGGCGCCGCGCACGGCCGCCTCCAGGTCGTCGGTCGCCGCCACCCGGAAGTCCGGCCGGTCGAGGCGCTTGGCCAGGCGCGCGGCCTTGTCGGGCGAGCGGCCCCAGATCAGCACGTTGCAGATCGGCCGCACGGCGGCGTGGGCCATGACGAGATAGGGCGCCATCGACCCGGTGCCGATCATGAGGAACCGCTCGCAGTCGGGCCGCGAGAGGTAGCCGGAGGCGAGCGCCGAGGCCGCGGCGGTGCGTTTCACGGTCAGGGTCGGCCCGTCGATCAGGGCGAGCGGCGCGCCGGTCTTGCCGTCGAGCAACAGATAGGCGCCCATGACCGAGGGCAGGCCCTGGCTGGCGTTGTCCGGGAAGATGGTGGCCAGCTTGATGCCGATCCGCCGGCCCGCCTGCCAGGCCGGCATCAAGAGGAGCGTGCCCGGCTCGCCGCCGGGCGTCGGGATCTCGTGGTGGTGGCGGACCGGCACCTCGGCGCCCCGGCGGAAGGCCCGGCGCAGGCGCTCGATCAGGCTGTCCCAGTCGAGGGCCGCTTCGACGTCGGCCGCGGAGAGAATTCGCATTCAGCGCGGCCGGGGCCAAGCGATCGTGGCGGTGCGGTCGCCGGCCGGGCTCCGGCGCGGAACGCGGCGGCGGGGGGCGGTGGTGCACGGCATGTCGTTCGTCTCGGCTCCCAACGGCGACCCGATCTCGCTCCCGCCGCAGGCCGCGACCCGATTTGCTCTAGCGTCCGCCGCTCGCCGATGACAGAGAGCGGGCGTGGCCCGAGCCGTTGCCGGCCGACGGCGGCAGTGCGGGCGAGACGGACGAGCCCGGCGGCGGCTCGACCTTCTTGGCGCGCTCCACCTCGCGATTGAGACGGATCACCTCGCGTTCCAGATGGGCCTTGTCGAACCGCAGATCCCGGGCGCGCCGCCGTTTCTTGCCGCCGGAGACCCACGCCACCACGCCGCCGATCAGCAGCCCGATGAACACCGCCACCAGCAACGGCACGAAAAGCGGCAGCGTGATGCTCTCCTTGAAAGGCCAGAGGTCGAGGCTGACCGGGCCGCGATTGGCCAGCGAGAAAACGACCACTACCAGCATGAGAGGCAGGGTCACGATCCAGGACAGGCGTTTCATGGCTCTCACCGCTCCCTCGTCTTGGTCTGCCGGACCGGGTTCGCCCCCGCGCTCGCCCCCTCGCCTGCCCGATCGCAGCCGGGGCGCCGATGCGGGACCCGGCTCACCTGGCCTCGTTCAGGCGCTCGCGAAGCTGCTTGCCGGTCTTGAAAAACGGGATCCATTTCTCGGCAACCTGCACTGCCGCGCCGGTGCGCGGATTGCGCCCGACGCGCGCGCCGCGCTGCTTGACCGAGAACGCCCCGAACCCTCTCAGCTCCACCCGATCGCCGCGGGCCATGGCATCGGCGATCTCGTCGAAGATCGTGCTGACTATGCGCTC
>JAWWCG010000009.1:0-19931 GCA_033720555.1 Kiloniellales bacterium
ATCGCCAGGCCGGGATTGACCAGCCGGTCGAAGCTGGCGGCGCGGTAGAGGCGGCCGCCGACCAGGCGCACGCCGCCGATCGAGACGATGCGGTCGCCGGTCACGTCGAGGCCGGTGGTCTCGGTGTCGAGCACCAGCGCCGGCAGGCGCTCGAGGGGAAGATCGTGGTCCAGCGGCTCGGCCGGCGGCGGCTGGTCGTGCAGGGCCAGGTCGGCCTCCAATTCGGCGCGGAACTCCACCTCCTCCGCCGGGATGGTGATCACCGCCCCGCCGTGCGCCGCGAGGCTGGCCACCTTGGCGGTGAGCTGATGCTCCTCCAGGGTGCCGATCATGGCGTCGACCGGGCCGCCGGCGCGGCGCGCTCGCTCGACGGCCGCGCGCACGGTGGTGCGGCTGAGGGCGGCGTAGACCGAGCTGCCGACCGCCACCCGCTCGGCGCCGAGCAGCGCCTTGGCCGCATAGTTCACCAGGCTCACCTGGCCGTCGTCGGTGATCACCAGCATGGCGTCGGGGATCGACGCCAGCACCGCCTCCAGCCGGTCGTCGGGCGCGGCGCGTTGCTGGGCCGTGCGGGCCTCCAGCCTGGCGAGGGCGGCGTGGAAGTCGCGGATCTCGGCGTCCGCCTGATCCTCGCGCAGGACGGGCAGGCGGGCGGTGGGGTTGCCGGCGAGATTGAGGACGGCGCCCCTCAGGCGGTCCAGGGCGAAGAAATGCGCCCGCGCCAGGGACCAGGCCTGCCACAGGAGGAGCCCGCCGAGCAGGGCGAGGGCGAACGGCACGCCGGCGATCCAATCCCCGCCGCCGCCACCCAGCACGACGAAGAGGCCGGCGCCGGCGAGGCCGAACATCGCCAGGGCCGCCGCGGCCAAGAGCGCGGCCATCTGTCTTTGCGCGCTCGCCTTGCGCACCCGCTGCCTCCTCGCCGCGCCTCGCCCGGTTCGCCCCCCGCTGCGGCGAGCCTAGCCGAAATCGCCGGGCGGGTGGGTCCCTTTTGCGCGCCGCCGGCCGCGCCGCGCCGCCCGAACGATTGCCAAACTATGGCGGCGTTGGCATAGTGAGCGCACGCCTCGGAACGATACTAAACCAAGACGCGCGGGGCCCCGGAGCGGGCGACGGCATGGGCGAGTGCCTTTGGCGGTCGCCGCTGGATGGTGTGTGGATTGTGTTTCTTAGTGCCAACCATCGCAACACGCTCGGGAGGGTAGGCCGATGGCCGATCGCAGCAGCAAATCCGCTGGTCCGAAAAGTACTGGCCCGAAGGGCCGGACGACGCGTTCCGACTCCGAGGCGCTGAGGGCGTTCGCCGCCGAGGAAGGCGCCAGGGTCGAAGCGCCGGCGGGATCCCCCGCGCCGGAGGATCTGGTCGAGGAGAATCGGCGGAGCCTGGAGGCTTTCGTGCGGGCCAATGCGGCGGTCTTGGACGGCATGGCCGCGCTCAGCGCGGAGATGCTCGCCTTCGGGAACAAGCGCCTCAACGCCAACATCGAACGCTCCCAGTCCCTGGCCGGCTGTCAGGACGTCGAGCAGGCCTTCCAGGTGCACACCGAGTTTCTCGAATCGGCCGTGCGGGAGTACCTCGATCAAGCCAACCACGTGATGACCATCATGGCGACGATCAGCCGCAGCTTCTGGGCCCCCCTGGAGGCGCAGGTCGAGGCGGGCGCCGAGGCGCGCGAGGGCGAGACCCGCAGCGAGTGACGGGATCGCGCCGGCCCGAACCGCGAGTGACCGGGTCGTCGCCGATCGCGCCGCCGTAGGCGGCATTCAGTCCGCGGTCAGTGTGCGGTCAGTGCGCGGTCAGTGCGGGGTGGTCACCAGATCGGCGAGGGTGTTGGCGTGGCCGATCTCGCCGGACGCCCAGGACATGGCGCGCGCCAGGGTCTCCCGGCCGAGCTCGTTGGAGACGATAGACACCACCACCGAGAGGGCGGCCTCCATCTGATCGGCGTGCTCGCTCTGGCCGTGGGCGCGGAGCAGGGTGACGACCGTGTTGCATTGCGCCAACGACAGGGCGGCCACCCGGGCCTGGTAGGTCTTGTCCTGCAAAGCGGCGCTCCGCGACGGTGAAGGGGGTGCGTGCCGGCGACCGGCGGAGCCTCACCCTAGAAATCCAGGGTTAAGAGACCGTTAATCCTGACCGGCCCCTCTTGGCGCGCTTGCCAGGGGGCCGCACGGGCGGGCGAACCGGCGTGCGCGAGCCGGCGCGGCGATGGAGCGAAAATGCCCTCTCTCGTGCTCGGACTTTGCGGCGGGCGCTTCGTCCCAACCGCCCTAGAACACCCGGACGACCTCGCTGAACGCGAGGATCAGCATGCCCAGACACGCGAGCCAGTTGACGATACCCTGAGCCATCTCATTGCGGTCCTTGACGTAGACTGTGGCCGATTAAATTGCACCACATCGGCTCGGGCGACGCCTCGCCGACTTGCGCATGGGCGCTCTACAAGGATTCGCGGCGGGACGCGCTCGGGTGCGCTCGGGCATACGCGGGCACGCCGGGCTGGGCGCTCCCGGCTGGGCGTCGTCCGCCGGGATCGAGATCGCCGATCGCCCGGCGGGCGTCACTCCGCTTGCCGGACCACGCAGTATTGCGCGCGGCGTTGCAGGTCCGCGCAGGCGGCGCCGGCGGCGGCCGAATCGGCATAGGGCACCGCCATCAGGCGCACGAAGGTCCCTCGATCGCCCAGGCTCACCGCCTTGAGGGCGAAGCGCTTGCCGCCCAGCAGGTCGGGGTAGCGCGACCGAAGCGCCGCCCAGCCGTCGCGGGCGTCGGCCTCGTCGCCGTAGGACGCCAGGTGGATGCCGTAGCCGGCGGCCCCGTTAACCCCGTTGGCCGGCGTCTCCCTGATCGGCGCCGCGGCCGGGGCCAGCGCGCCCAGGACGCCGTCGCCCGCCGGCGGGTCGGCGGCCGCGCCGGGGCTCGTGCCGTTCTCCGGAGCGCCGTTCTCCGGAGCGCCGTTCTCCGGAGCGCCGTTCTCCGCGCCGGCCTGCGCGCCGGTCTCGCGCGACTGGGCCGTCGCGCCCTCGCCCCGCTCGCGGCGCGTCACCTGAAACAGCATGCGGGTCATCTGATCGCGGCGCGCTTGCTGTTCCGCGGCCCAGGGCTGGCCGGCGTTCGCCGTCAGGATCTTGTCCCATCCGGCGATGGTGTCCCAGGCGCGCCGGTATTGCTGGTCGGCCAAGTAGATCGCCGTCAGGTTCTCCCAGAGGTCCGCGACGTCCCGGTCCGCCGCGGCTTCTTCCCGGGCGTAGTAGATCGCGGCCTGCAACTGCTCGACGGCTTTGGCGTAGTCGACCTCTTCGAGGGCGCGCAGGGCCACGGAGCGGTGCTCCTGCCAGCGCTCGGCGTGCGCCGGCGCCGCCCACGAGACGGCGAGGGCGATCAGGAGCAGCCGCAGCAACGAGATTGAATAGGCAGCCATGTCCCGGCTTTGGGCGACTCGATCCAGATCGGGCGATTCGGCCCAAGGGGGTGGGTGTTATCCGATTGCCCGGTTGGCGGCAAGTGGCCGGCGGTAAGTGCCGGACGTTCGCCGCGCCGCCTTGGCGCACGACCGTTGTCGGGCGGTTATCGAGCGCGGCTGTCGGGCGGCTGTCGGGCGGCTGTCGGGCGGGGAGTCAGTTCGCTTGACGGTGCTCTCTCGCCGCTGCGGGCTTCACCGCCACCGCCCGGCGCGACCATGACCGCTTGAACCGGTGCACCGACAGGCTGATCTGACGCAGCAGCCGGCCCATGCGGGCGCTGCCCGCCTCCAGGCGGCCGCCCGGCCCCGAGCCGTCGGCAGGGTCCCGCGCGGTGCCGTCCCCGGCCGCGTCGTCTTCGGCAGCGCCGGCCGTGCCGGCCAGCGCGAAGCCGCCGCCGCTGGTCAGCTCGGCGCACGACACCGTCCTCATGTCGGACGGGTCTCGGCAGTTCATCAACAGAGCGTGCGGCAGCGCGGCGCCCACGACCTTGACGTCGACCACCTCCCATTCCGTGCGGTCGCGGGTGAGGTCGTAGATCTTGATGTAGCGTTGACCCGCCGAAACGGCACCTCGGTACGCCACCGTGCGACTCCTAAGGTTGCCTCGTAGCCCCGCAGAATAGGCTTAAGGATGGTTAACAAGTTGTTAATCGCGCTGCCTTTTGTCTTCGCCTGGGGCCCTTGGCTTGCCGCCGCGCCCGGTCATGGCGGCTGTCGCGGCGGCGCCGGCAGCGCGAACTCCGCGACCAGGGGGGCGTGGTAGGAGACGGTTCCGTCCGCCACCACGGCATAGCCGACCAGCTCGTCGCCGACCGTCTCGTTGTGGGCCTCGAACTGGCGGCAGCGGGCCATGAGGGCGTGCGAGGCCAGGATGTGGTCGAGCATCGCCCGGCGGCCGTGGTGGATCACCGAGTAGCGGCGGGTCTCGGGCAGGCCGCGCTCGAGCGGGACCAGCGCGCGGGCGGCGAGGCGGCCCTTGCCGGTGTCCTCCACCTGGGCGCACAGGATCCCGAGCGGCGCCTCGTCCTCCTCGGCGTTGAAGTCGCCCGCGACGCAGACCAAGGCGTCGGCGTCGCGGTCGAAGATCTCGTCGACCAGGAGGCGGGCTTCGAGCGCCTGACCGGCGCGCTTCATGGCCGCCAGGAAGTAGCCCTCGGCCCAGCCGGCGGTGGACTTCCAGACGAAGGGGCCCTCCTTCTGGCCGGCGACGAAGGCAGCGAGCGGCGCGCGCAGGTGAAGGTTGATCACGTGAAGCCGCGCGCCGTCCGGCAGCGCCACCTCGGCGGCGAGGACCGGCCGGTCCCAGGCGACCGCCTCGGGCGCGGGCGGCCGCGGTCGCGCCGTCGCCGGGCGGTAGCTGGGCGGCTCGACCAGCTTGTGACGCACGGCGCGGGCCGCGGCGATCGGGTATCGGCTCAGGATCACCAAGTTGTGGACGTCGGCCAGCGCGCCCGCCTCGCCGGTGCCGCCGCCGGCGAAGCGGCGAAAGCCTTCATAGGGCGTATCCTCCAGCAGACGGTCGAGCGCGCGCGGCACGCGCGGGCCGCCCTTGGTCGAGGGCTGGGCGTTGACCTCCTGCAGGCAGAGCAGGTCGGCGTCCAGGCGCAGAAGCTGCGGCCGCAGCACCCGAAGACGGGAGTCCAGCCGTCCCGCCTCGTCCGGCGCGCCGCCGAGGTTCTCGAGATTGAAGGTCGCGATCCTGAAGGGCCGGCTCATGGCGGGGGTTGCCGCGCCCAAGAGGGGGGCGCAAGCGGCGAGGCTTTCGAGTAAACTTGCCGGCCAATCGCTTGATCCACCTCAATGCTCCAAAACACGGGATCGGATACGAGCTTGCCCACGACAACTGACGGCTGAAAACTGACGGCTGACATCTGACACCTGACATCGCGCGAGCCTGCGATCCGGCGAACGGCGCGTCCGATCCGAGGCTCGAGGGTCGGGCGCAACCGAGGGACCGAGCGGGCTCTGTTGATCGGACCACCTTCGCTATTTGACCACCAGGCAGGGAACCGTCGCATTCTCGACGAGCCGGCGCGAGACGCTGCCCAGGAACAGGCTCTTCAGGCCGCCCAGGCCGCGGGAACCCGTGACGATCAAATCGACGCCGGCCTCGTCAGCGTAGGCGAGAATCTCGTCGGCGGGATCGCCGTTGAGCAGACGGGTCGCCACGTTGGCCAGACCGCGAGAACGCACGTCCTCGCTCAGCTTCTCCAGGAGCAGCTCGCCGATCTTCTGCAACAGCGGCTCGGGCACGACGATGATCGGCACGCCGGTCGCCGGCGTCGCCACCGGCATGACGACGTCCGGGTTGGCGAGATCGTCCTCGACCTGATCGATGAACCCGTAGCGCTCGGCGACTTGGCGCAGCGACTCGATCGGGATGTCGCCATGGATCGCGTGGACCAGGCTGAGCCGGCTTCCGCAGGTCTTGGCGAGCCCGGCCGCGAGGTCCAAGGCGTTGGAAGACGGTTCCGATCCGTCCGTGGGCACGAGAATGTGTTTGAACATGTCGACTAGACTCCGGTTGCGAAGATGTGCGCGACTCTTGGTAGCGAGCGGGCCGCTTGGCCGCCGTGATCTGGATCAGTCGGCGCGCCGCGTGCGCGTCCGGTCCGCCGCGACGCTGCGCGCCTTCGGCCCAGACGAAACCGCGCGAGGCGAGCGAACGCAAGCATGAACGACCCCGTGGCGCAGGCCGATAGCCGAAACCGAACGGACGCGACCGGCGGCCCGCTGGGGCGGGTGACCTCGGTCAGCGGCTCGATCGTCGAGATCGTCTTTCCGAGCGGGGCCTTGCCGGCGATCAACCACGCGCTGGAGGTCGATTGGGACGGCCCCCATCGGCTCGTCGTCGAGGTGCAGCAGCACAAGGACGTGGCGACGATTCGCGGCGTGGCCATGCAGGAAACCGCGGGCCTGCGCACCGGCGTGCCGGCTCGCGACCTGGGCGCGCCGATCCGCGTGCCGGCGGGCGAGGCCGTTCTCGGGCGGCTGATCAACGTCGTCGGCGACCCGATCGACCACGGCCCGGCCTTCGGCGCCGAGGTGCCGCGGCGGCCGATCCACTGCAAGCCGCCCGCCTTGAGCCGGCAGCGCGCCGGCGACGACCTCTTTCTGACCGGCATCAAGATCATCGACCTGCTGGCCCCGCTGCCGCGTGGCGGCAAGGCGGCCATGTTCGGCGGCGCCGGCGTCGGCAAGACCGTGCTCATCATGGAACTGATCCGCACGACCGTCGAGCGCTACGCCGGGATCTCGGTTTTCGCGGGGATCGGCGAGCGCTCGCGCGAAGGCCACGAGCTGTGGCTCGAGCTGCAAAGGTCCGGCGTGCTCGATCGCACGGCGCTGGTGTTCGGCCAGATGAACGAGCCGCCGGGGGCGCGCTGGCGGGTCGGCATGACGGCCCTGACGATCGCCGAGCATTTCCGCGACGTCGTGCATCAGGACGTCCTCTTGCTGATCGACAACATATTCCGCTTCGTCCAGGCCGGCGGCGAGGTATCCGGCCTGCTCGGCCGGCTGCCGTCGCGGGTCGGCTATCAGCCGACGCTGGCGACGGAGATCGCCGAGCTCGAGGAGCGCATCGCGTCGGTCGAGGACGCGGCCGTGACCTCGATCCAGGCGGTCTACGTGCCGGCCGACGATTTCACCGACCCGGCGGTCGCGCAGACCTTCACGCATCTCGACTCCTCGATCGTCCTGAGCCGGGACATGGCGAGCCAGGGGCTCTATCCCGCGATCGATCCGCTGGCGTCGACCTCGGTCATGCTCGACCCGCGGGTCATCGGCAAGGACCATTACGAGACCGCCGAGCAGGTCCGACGGCTGATCGAGCACTATCGCGAGCTGCAGGAGATCGTCTCGCTGCTTGGCATGGAGGAACTGAGCGCCGCGGACCGGGCGGCCATCGGCAAGGCGCGGCGACTGATCCGCTTCCTGACCCAGCCGTTCGCCGTCACCTCCCAGTTCACCGGACTGGACGGCGTCTCGGTGTCGCTCGAGGATACCTTGGCCGGCTGCCGGGCGATCCTCGACGGCGCCGCGGAGGACTGGGCGGAGAGCTCGCTCTACATGGTCGGGACGCTGGAGGACGCGCGCGCCAAGGAGCGAGCGGCATGAGGCTGCTGGTCACGACGCCGCTCTCCGTCGTCGTGGACGCCGAGGACGTGCGCCATGTGCGCGCCGAGGACGAGACCGGCGCCTTCGGTATCCTGCCGGGACACGCGGACTTCATCACCGTGCTGGCGATCTCGGTGATCACCTGGCGGAACCGGGCCGAGGAGGAGCACCACGTGGCGGTCCGCGGCGGCGTCCTGACCGTCCGCGACGGCAATCTGGTCGAGGTCGCCACCCGCGAGGCGGTGGGCGAGGACTCCCTGCGCGAGCTGGGTCGCGCGGTGCTCGACCGGTTCCGGGAAACCATGCACGCGGAGGAGGAATGGCGCATCTCGGCCACCCGGCTGCAACTGGCGGCGATCCGGAAATTCCAGCAATACGTCGAGTCGGGCCACCGCTCCCTGCCGCAAGGGCGTCCGCCGACGCCGGGCATGGCGGCGGCGAGGGCCGACCGACGCGCGGAGCGCGACCTGTCGTGAGCCTGTCGCCGAACAACGACAATCAGCAGCGCATGCGGCGCGCCGTGCGCTTGCGCGAACGACGCAGCGAGCGGGGGAAGAAGGAGGGCGAACGCTCGCTCTGGCAGAACCTCTCGATGATCGGCGCCCTGGGCTGGCTGATCGTCACGCCGACGCTGCTCGGCGTGGTGGTGGGCCGCTGGCTCGACCGGACGTTCGAGACCAACATCTTCTTCAGCGGCGCCCTGATCTTTCTCGGCGTCGCCTTCGGCTGCTATCTGGCGTGGCAGAGGGTGAACAAGGAATGACCGGGACGGAACTGGGCGAGGCGGTACTGGGCGCCGCGGTATTGGGCGGCGCGGCCCTGGCCGAATTGGCCTTCTACCTCGCGCTTGGCGCGGCGCTCGGCGCCGGCTATTTCGCCCTGCTTCACCGCGCGCTCCGGCTGTTCACGGCGGAGGGCGCAGCCGAGGGAGCAGCCGAGCGGCCGGCCGGCGGGGCGGCGGCCCGCTTCCTGGCGTTCTACCTCCTGCGCTTCGCCGTCGCCGGCGTGGTGTTCTATCTCGTCGTGCAGCAGGGCGCCTTGCCGCTTCTCTTGAGCCTCCTGGGGTTCCTGCTGGCGCGGTTCGCCGGCCAGCGCCTGGCGGGAGGGGGGTGAGGATGCCGGTCAATCCGCTCGCCCCGGACATCGTCTTCCACCTCGGGCCGGTGCCGATCAGCCGCCCGGTGGTGACCACCTGGGCGATCATGGCGGTGCTGGTCGCGCTGTCCTGGCTGGGCCTGCGGCGGGCCAAGCTTCGCGCCGGCACCCTGCAAACCGTGCTGGAGATCGTCGTCGAAACCCTCGAGCAGCAAATCGGGGAGATGATCCGGCGCGATCCCTGGCCCTATCTGCCGCTCGTGGGCACCTTGTTCGTGTTCCTCGTGTTCGCCAATCTGACCGCCGTCGTGCCCGCGATGAAGCCGCCGACCGGCCACATCGAGACCCCGGCGGCCCTGGCGCTGATCGTCTTCCTGTCGGTCCATTACTTCGGCATCCGCTCGCGCGGGCTGCGCGCCTACGCGCGCCGCTACACCAGGCCGAACCTCTTGCTTCTGCCGCTCAACGTGCTGTCGGAGATCACGCGCACCTTCTCGCTCATGGTGCGCCTCTTCGGCAACATCATGAGCCACGAGTTCGTCATCGCCATCGTCGTCTTCCTGGTGGGCCTGTTCGTGCCGATTCCCTTCATGCTATTGGGCATTCTGATCGGGATCATCCAGGCCTACATCTTCACGGTGCTCGCCACCGTCTTCATCGGCGCCGCGGTCGGCAGCGCCGAAGTGGAGTGAGGGCTCTCCCATGGACTTGAACATCGAAATGCTGAGCATCGTCGGCGCCGCCGTCACCGTCTCATTCGGGGCGATCGGCCCGGCGCTCGGCGAGGGCCGCGCGATCGCCGCGGCGATGGACGCGATCGCGCGCCAGCCGGAATCGGCCGGCGTGCTGTCGCGCACGCTTTTCGTCGGACTCGCGATGATCGAGACGATGGCCATCTATTGTTTGGTCGTCGCGCTTCTGCTGCTCTACGCAAACCCGTTCGTTGGCTGACGATGCAGATTGACTGGTGGACGCTCGCGCTCCAGGCCGTCAATTTCCTCGTTCTCGTCTGGCTGCTCTGGCGATTCCTCTATCGCCCGGTCAGCGAGGTGATCGCCAAGCGCAAGCAGCGGGTGGAACAAGCGATGGCGGCCGCCGCCGAGAAGGAAAGCGACGCCGAGGCGGCCCGCCAGCGCTACGAAAAGGCGCGTGCGGACCTGGCCGAAGAGCGGCAGGACGCGCTCAAGAAGATCCACGGCGAGTGGGACGCCGAGCGCCGCAAGCTCCTGGAGGAGGCGAAGAGCGAAGCGGCGGACATGATGGAGGCGGCGCGGGAGTCCCTGGCCAAGGAACGCGAGGCGACCCTGAAGGAGGTGCGCGAGCGCATCGCCGACCTCGCGGTCGAGCTTGCCGCGGAGCTGTTGCGGAAGGTGGGATCGCAAGCCTCCAGCGGGGCCTACCTGGCGCGCATCGAACGGCGGCTCGAGGACATGCCGGAGCTGGAGCTCGCGCGCCTGCGCGACGATCTGGCCGCCGATGACGCGGTCTTGACCGTGGCGACGGCGACGCCGCTCGCGGCCGAGGAGCGCGCGGCCTGGGCCGAGCGTCTGGGCGCCTGCCTCGGCCAGGACCAGCAGGTCGATTTCGCCGCCGATCCGCAGATCCTCGGCGGGGCGGAGCTTCGCTTTCCCCACGCCGTGCTGAAGTTCACCCTGGCGGATCAACTGCGACAGGCGCGGGAGGCGTTGCGAGCGGATGACGCCGCTTCGTGAGGATATCGCGCACTGGCTGCCCGGCGCGCGACAACGGCTGCGGGACATGAAGGTCGCGCCGTCGATCGAGCATGTCGGCAGCGTCGAGAGCATCGGCGACGGCGTCGCCACGATCCGGGGCCTGCCGGGGACGCGCCTGGACGAACTGCTGCGGTTCGACGACGGCACGCTGGGCCTGGCATTCCGCGTCGACGAGCGGGCCGTCGGATGCGTCTTGCTCGGCGATGCGGAGAAGGTCGTCGCGGGCAGCGCCGTGCGCGGCACCGGCGAGGTCATCCGCGTGCCGGTCGGCGAGGGGCTGCTCGGCCGGGTCGTCGACCCGACCGGCGCGCCCTTGGACGAAGGGCCGCCGATTGCCTTCGAGCGCCGGGACCCGATCGAGCGGCCGGCGCCGGCCATCGTCGATCGCGATCTGGTCACCGAGCCCTTGCTGACGGGGCTCACCGTCGTCGACGCCATGATCCCGCTGGGGCGCGGCCAGCGCGAGCTGATCATCGGCGACCGCAAGACTGGCAAGACCGCCGTCGCCGTCGACGTTGTCATCAACCAGCGGTCCTCCGACGTGCTGTGCGTCTACGCCGCCATCGGCCAGAAGGCCTCCGCCGTCAACCAGGTGATCGACGCGGTGCGCCGCTACGGGGCCATCGAGCGCTGCATTTTCGTGGTCGGCTCCGCCGAGGCGCAGCCGGGCGCGCAGTGGATCACGCCCTACGCGGCCTGCGCCATGGCGGAGTACTTTCGCGACCAGGGCCGCGACGCGCTGCTCATACTCGACGATCTGACCAAGCACGCCATCATCTATCGCCAGCTCTCGCTCTTGCTGCGCAAGCCGCCGGGGCGCGAGGCCTATCCGGGCGACGTGTTCCACATTCACGCCCGGCTGCTGGAGCGGGCCGCCAAGCTTTCGCAGGACCTCGGCGGCGGCTCGCTGACCGCCCTGCCGATCGCCGAGACCCTGGCGGGAAACCTGACGGCCTACATCCCGACCAATCTGATCTCGATCACCGACGGCCAGGTCTACCTCGAGCCGAAGCTGTTCTACGAAGGCCAGAAGCCGGCCGTGAACGTCGGCATGAGCGTGTCCCGGGTCGGCGGCCAGACCCAGGCGCCGGTCATCAAGCGCCTCGCCGAGACGCTGAAGCTCGAATATGCGCAGTTCCTCGAGCTCGAGGTCTTCACCCGCTTCGGCGCGATGGTCGACGAGCGCACCAAGGCCACCATCGAGCACGGGCGGTGCATTCGCGCGATCCTCGAGCAGCCGGAATACGAGCCGCGCTCCCTGCCGCAGCAGGCGGCCCTGCTGCTGGCCGCCCACGAGGGCAGGCTCGACGCCTTGCCGCTCGACCGGGTCGAGCGCTTCAAGAGCGGGGTCGGCGCCTGGCTGGCGGAGCATCGCCCGCGGGCGGTCGCCCGGATCGAGGAGCGGGGCGATCTCTCCGACGAGGAGCGTCAGGACCTGCTGAGCGGCATCGACGCCTTCCTGGCGGAGCTGGCGCCGGCGCGGGCGGCGGCGGCGAGCGGGGAAGGGTCGGGGGCGGCGCCTTCGGGGACCGGGGCGGAGGCGTGAAATGGAGCAGCTGCCGCGGCTCCAGGCGCGCATCGCCAGCCTTCGCGAACTCCACGCCTTGATCCGGGCCCTGCGCGTCCTCGCCGCCTCTCACGTCAAGGAGGCGCAGGGCGCGCTGCCGGGGATCCGCGGATACGTCGAGGTCGTGGAGGACGCCATCGCCGAGGGGGCGGCCCTGCTCCCGGCGATCGACGCGCCCGAGGTCGCGAGCCGTTCGCCCGACGCCGGCGTGTTGATCGTCGTGTGCTCGGAGCACGGTTTCGTCGGCGCCTTCAACGAGCGCCTGCTCGACCGCGCCGCGGCGGAGCGCGAGCCGGGTCAGGACCTCGTGATCGTCGGCCGCCGGGGCGCGAACCTGGCGGCGGAAAGAGGACTCGAGATCGCCCGAAGTTTCCCCATGGCGACCCATGTCAACGGCGTGCCCGAGGTCGCGCGGCGCGTCGCCGAGTACCTGGCCGCCGTTACGGCCGCCGGCATCGTCTACGGCAGCTACCGCCTCAACGAGCGTTTCGACGCCGAGAGGAAAAGCATCCTGCCCCTCGACCCGGCCCTGCTGGTCGGCTCCGAGACGCGGCGCTCGCCCGTGCATCACCTGGCCCCGGAGGCGCTCCTGCAGCGCCTGGCCAGCGAGTATCTCTTCGCCGAGGTCACCCGCGCCCTCATGGAGTCCCTGGCCAGCGAGAACGGCGCGCGCCTGCGCGTCATGGAGAACGCGAACCGCAATATCGGCGACAAGCTGGACGATCTGCGCCGCCAGGAACAGACCTTGCGCCAGGAAGCCATCACGGAGGAGCTGCTGGACGTGGTCACCGGCTCGGAAGCCGTGCTGTCGGAGCTGGCCGCCGAGCGAGACGGCTGACGCCGGGCGGCCGCGGCGCGATCCAGCACCTTCGCCGCGGTGGCGAGGGGCGCTCCAGACCGGACCCGGGGGGTCAGTCGAGGGTGCGCCGGTAGCGCAGGATGGCGAGGCTCGACACCACCGCCAGCATGCCGGCCAGGACCAGGAGGGGCTCGGTCATGTCGGCGGTCTGCGCGCCCTTCAGCATGACCGAGCGGACGATGCGGATGAAGTGGGTGGTAGGCAGCACCTGACCGATCGCCTGGGCCCAGAGGGGCATGCCGGCGAAGGGGAACATGAAGCCGGAGAGCAGGACCGACGGCAGGAAAAAGAAGACGGTCATCTGCATCGCCTGCATCTGGCTGCGCGCCAGGGTCGAGAAGAGGTAGCCGAGCGACAGGTTGACCAGGATGAAAAGCCCGATGGCGGCCGCGAAGGTGACGACGGCCCCGGAGAACGGCACGTCGAACAGGAAGTGGGCGAGGCCGAGCATGAGGCCGGTCTGCACCAGGCCCACCAGGACGAAGGGGAAGATCTTGCCCGCCATCACCTCCGCCGGCCGGGCGGGGGTGGCGAGCAGCGTCTCGAGCGTGCCGCGCTCGATCTCGCGCGTGAGGGCGATCGAGGTCATCAAGGTCATGGTCATGGTCAGGATGATGCCGAGCAGGCCGGGGACCACGTTGACGGCGGTGCGCCCGGCCGGGTTGTAGCGGCGGTGCACCACGGTCTCGACCGCGGGCGCCGGGACGTCGTGCTCGATCGGCGTGCCTTCGATCAAGGGCGCCACGGCCGAGGCGGCGATGTGCGCGAAGGCGGCCGTGGCCGCGGCGGTGGCGACCGGGTCGGTGGCGTCGGCGTCGAGCAGGAGCTGCGGCCGGTCGCCGCGCATGAGGTCGCGCTCGAAATTCTCCGGCACCGTCACCACGAACAGCGCCCGGCCGCGCACGATCGCCCGGTCGGCGGCCCCGGGGTTGGTGACCTGGTCTTCGATCGCGAAATATTCCGAGTTCTCGAGGCCGAA
Organism: Kiloniellales bacterium; assembly: GCA_033720555.1. GTDB lineage: Bacteria > Pseudomonadota > Alphaproteobacteria > Kiloniellales > JAKSDN01 > CALJXB01. The sequence continues at coordinate 13,817 of JAWWCG010000009.1, forward strand.
GAGGATGGCGCGCGTCGCCGGCCCGTCGTCGCGCAGCTCGACCACCGTCGGCAGGTGGCGCGGATCGGTGTTGATGGCGAGGCCGAACAGCAAGAGCTGCACGATCGGCACGCCGATCATCATCGCGAAGGTCAGCCGGTCGCGCCGCATCTGGGTGAACTCCTTGCCCAGGATCGCGACGGTGCGCGCGAGGCTCGGGGCGCGGCTCATTGCCCGTCTCTCCGCCCGTCCCTCCGCCCGTCCCTCCGCCCGTCCCTCCGCCCGTCCCTCAGGCCGTCCCTCCGCTCGCCGGTCATCAGGAATATGAAGGCCTCCTCGAGCCCGGTCTTGACCGGGGTCCAGTCGTAGGCGGGCTCGTCCCGATAGGGGGCGATGGCCGCGGCGAGCGCGTCCTCGTCGCGTCCGCTGAGGTGCAGGGCGGCGCCGAAGCGGGCGATCTGGTCGATGCCCGGCTGGCCGGCGAGCGCCCGGTGCAGCGCCTCCAGCCCCGGTCCCTCGACCCGCCAAGTGGTGAGCCCGACCCGGTGGGCGACCTCGCCGGTCGGCGCGTCGATCAGCTTGCGGCCGTAGGCGATGAAGGCGATGTGATCGCACTGGACCGCCTCGTCCATGTAGTGGGTGGAGACCAGCGCGGTGACGCCGCGGTCGGCCAAGCGGCGGATCCGCTCCCAGAAATCGCGGCGCGCCTTGGGATCGACGCCGGCGGTGGGCTCGTCGAGCAGCAGCAGGTCCGGCGCGTGGAGCGAAGCCGCGGCCAGCGCGAGCTGCTGCTTCCAGCCGCCGGAGAGCTCGCCGGAGAGCTGATCGGCCCAGCCCGCCAGGCCATAGTCCTCGAGCGCGCGGGCCACGGTCTCCTTGGGCCGCGGCACCTGGTGCATGCGCGCCATGAAGTCGAGGTTCTCGCGCACGGTCAGGTCGGTATAGAGCGAAAAGTGCTGGGTCATGTAGCCGATCCGCGCCTTGATCTTCTCGCTTTCGGTGAAGATGTCGAAGCCGAGGCAGGTGCCGTGCCCGGCGTTGGGGCGAAGCAGGCCGCAAATCAGGCGGATCGTGGTCGTCTTGCCGGAGCCGTTCGGGCCGATGAAGCCGTAGATCGCGCCCCGGGGCACGCGGATGGCGAAGTCGTCCACCACCGTCTTGGCGCCGAAGCGCTTGGTGAGCCCCGCGACGTCGATGACGGCAGGGCTCCCAGCCTGACTTCCGGCCTGGCTCGCGGCAGGGCTCGCGGCGGGGTTCACGGCAGGGCTCGCAGCCGCAGCGGCGTGCCGCTGGGCGGCGCCGCGCCGACGAAGCGCGCCTCGAGGCGGAATACCAGCCGGGCGCGCTCCTTGTCCGAGAAGATGGTCGGCGAGGTGAAGGCGGCTTTCTGGGAGATGCTGGTGACCACGGCGGTGAGGTCGTCCGCGCAGGAGTCGCAGGCGACGGCGAGGCGGTCGCCGAGGGCGAAGCCGCCCAGTTGCGGCTCGGGAATGAAGCCGACCGCCATCATCGCGCCGGCCGGAAGGTAGCGCACGATGGGGGCCGACGGTCCGGCGCTCTCCCCGACCTCGCGCAGCAGGCGCTCGATCCGGCCCGCCTCCGGGGCGTGGACGGTGCGCTTGGCCAGCGCCTCGCGCGCCGCCGCCACGGCCGCCTGAGCCGCCTCGGCGTCGGCTTCCAGCGCCTTGATGACGTTCTCGCGCTGCGGCAACTCCACCAGGGCCAGCCGCTGGCGCAGTTCCGCCACCCGGGCGTCGGCGGCCCGCGACACGGCCTCGGCGGTATCGAGGCGGGCGCGCGAGACCACGCCGCGCTCGAACAGCGGCCGGACCCGGCCGAGGCTGTCGGCGGCTTCCTGGGCGGTGGCTTGAGCCTGGGCGAGCAGATCGCGGGCCGCCTGGATCTCGGGGTCCCGGCCGCCGAGGGAGGCGTCCTTGAAGCGCGACGCCGCCGCCGACGCCCGCGCCTCGGCCTCGGCGAGCCGGGCACGCTCGATGCTGTCGTCGAGGCGCGCGATGGTGGCGCCCGCCGCGACGTCTTGGCCCTCCTCGATCGTGAGGTCGGCGATGCGCCCCTCGCTTTCCGGCGCGAGCAGGCGGAAACGCCCCTCGGCGTAGCCGAAGATGACGCCCTTGTCCGGGTCTTCGCAGCCCAGCAGCAGCAGCGTGACGAGCGACAGGGCGACGGCGCGGCTCATGGTCCGGTCTCGTCGGCGCGCGCCTCGGCACCGCCGGGCATGGCGTGCGCCGGCCGGCGATGGCGGGCGGCGGCGCCGGCCCGGCGGAACGGGGCGTCGGTGCGAGGCGGAGCCTCCGGGCGTCACCTCAATGAACCATGAGCAGCGGGATTTCGGCGTGCTTCAGGACATGCTTGGTCGCGCCGCCGAGAACCAGCTCCCGCAGTCGGCTGTGGCCGTAGGCGCCCATCACCAGGAGGTCGCAACCGCGCTTCTCGGCCGCGGCCAGGAGGCGCTCGCCGATGCCGGCTTTGCCGGGCTGCAGGACCTCGCCCTTCGCTTCGATCCCGTGGTGCGCCAGGGCGCGGACGATCGCGCCCGGATCGGGGTCCGAGTCCCCTTCGGCCACCGATACCACGGCGACCTCCTCCGCCCGCGCCGCGAAGGGCATCGCCGCCCACAGGCCGGCGGCGGCTTGGCGCGTGTCGTTCCATGCCACCATGGGCCGGCGGCCCAGCGCGGCGGGCGCCTTCGGCGGGGCGATCAAGATCGGGCGGCCGGTCTCGAACAGAGCCGCGGTGAACACCGCGGATGCGTCCGGCTCCTCCTCGCCGTGCGGCCGCGCCACAACCGTCAAGTCGAACCGGCGGCCGAGCCTGACGATCTCGCGCGCCTCGAGACCGGTCGTATCGTGCCAGGCGAGCGAGAACCGCCCGGCCTCGGGCTCGGCGTCGAGCCTGGTCATCGGCAGCGACAGCTCCAGCACCACGTCCTGGAACAGCCGGTGGGCGCTTTCCGCCCGTTCCGACGACTTCGCCCGGGCGTCCTCCAAGAGACGGCCGAACGCCTTGGCCGAGAGGTCGCCGGTGACCACGGGGATCACGCTCTCCACCTCGGGGCGAACGTGAAGCGCCTCGACGTAGGCGTCGAAGTCCCTGCCGACCGTCACCGCCGACCTCAAGGCGGCGGCGGAGGCGTCGTCGGCCGGGAACCACGCCAGGATTGTCGCGATAGTCATGGTGGTCTCCCCTGATGGCCTCGCGCGTACCCCACAAATGTACCCCACGAATAGAGTGCAGATCCCTCGGCGGCGGCATTGACCTGGGTCAACCCGGGCGATCGACCCGGGCGGTCGACCCGGGCGGTCGACCCGGACCCGGGCGGTCGGCGCGGGCGGTCGACCCGGGCGGTCGGCGCGGTTTGACGGAAATCAATGTCCGGCGGCCGGCGTCCCAGTAGCTTTTGCCTCTGCAAGCGAGGCGAGGAGGCTGACATGCATGCGAGCATCCGGAAGTATCGAATCGAGACGGAATCCGTGGCCGCGCTCAAGGTGCGCGTGGAAGACGGCTTCGTTCCGCTGATCAGCAAGCTTCCCGGTTTCGTGTCCTACATGGTCGTCGATGCCGGCGACGGCGCCGTGGCCTCGATCAGCATCTTCGAGAACGAGGAGGCCGCCGAGCAGTCCAACGCCGCGGCTGCGCAGTGGGTGAAGGAAAGCCTGGCCGACGTGATCAAGCGGCCGCCGGAGATCACCGCTGGCGAGATCGTGCTGGCCGCGCCGACGCCGCCGGCCTGGTGAGCCCGCGGCGCGCAAACCTCCGGGCCGCGCCGCGGCCCTGAGCGGGCGTGCCTGCGGGCGCCCCTGCAGGCGCTCCACCGCGTCCGACTACGATGCTTGCGCCTTGCGCCAGGAGGCGTAGCCGCCGGCCAGGGACGCGACCTCCCGGAAGCCCATATCCAGCAAGGTCTTTGCGGCCAGGGCGGAGCGGCCGCCGGTGCCGCAATAGACGATGATCCGGCGCTCGGGGTCCAGGGCGCTGTTGTAGATCGGGCTTTCCGGATCCGCCTGGAACTCGAGGAAGCCCCGGGGGACATGGATGGAGCCCGGTATCTCGCCGTCCTGCTCGCGCTCTTCGGCCTCGCGCACGTCGAGCAGCACCACGTCTTCGTCTTCCAGGTGATAGGCCAGGTCCATTACCGCGACGCTCTCGACGACGGCGTTCGCTTCGGCCAGAAAATCTTTGAACCCACGTTTGAGCATGTCATCCTCCTTCCCTTCCAGCACCCGCTGCCTCAGCCGCAAGCTCCGGCCGGCTCGACGGCTGTCGCTCGGTTCTCGCACGATCGCCGAGACTACGCCAGCGAGACCGGCGCGCACTTGATCCAGGTCATTCCGGAACCCGCCGGCAGGCCGATAGATCGTGCGGGCGAGGCGCGACATGTCGTATTGAATGAGATGGGCGAATTCCCGTGGCGCCGCACATGATCACCGACGTGATGCTTGGCCTTGGCGGTGTCGGCCTGTTCGTGGTCGGCATGCTCATGCTCACCGAGAGCCTGCGCGGCCTCGCCGGCCGGTCGCTGCGCGACGCGCTCGCGCGCTTCACGCGCACGCCGCTGAGCGGCGCGCTGACGGGAGCCGTGACCACCGCCCTGGTTCAGTCCTCCAGCGCCACGACGGTCACCGTCATCGGCTTCGTGAGCGCCGGCTTGATGACCTTCGCGCAGGCGCTGGGCGTTATCTTCGGCGCCAACCTCGGCACCACGACGACCGGCTGGGTGATCGCCATCCTCGGCTTCAAGCTTCATTTGGGCGAGCTCGTGTGGCCGCTGGTGTTCGTCGGGGCCCTGCTGAAGATGTTCGGCGCCGGGCGTAGCGGCGTGTTCGGCATGGCCTTGGTCGGGTTCAGCTTTCTGTTCATCGGCATCGATACCATGCAGGCCGGCATGGCTCCGTTCGAGGGCGCGGTGACGCCGAGCGACCTTCCCGATGACACGCTCATCGGCCGTGCCGAGCTTGTCCTGATCGGGGCGGTCGTCACCGCGATCACGCAATCTTCCGCCGCCGGCATCGCGGCGGCCCTGGTGGCGCTCGGCTCCGGCGCGATCGATTTCACCCAAGCCGCGGCGATGGTCATCGGCATGAACGTCGGCACCACCTGCACTGCCATGCTGGCGACCCTCGGCGGCTCGACCGCCACCAGGCGGACCGGCTGGGCCCATCTGATCTTCAACGTCGTCACCGGCGCGATCGCGTTCGCCCTGCTCGTCCCTTTGACTGCGCTGATCGAATCCTTGGTCGGCGAGGGCGACGGCCAGATCGCCTTGGTCAGCTTTCACACCGCGTTCAATATCCTGGGAATCGCGCTGTTCCTTCCCGTCACGGACCTCTTCGCGCGACTGGTCACCTGGCTTGTGCGCGAACGCGGGCCGCCCCTCACGCGGCATCTCGGGCACAATATCTTGCGCGATCCGGATGCCGCGACCGATGCGGCGGCCGCCACGGTCCGGGATATCGCGCGCGCCGAGCTGGCCCTCCTGACCCGCCGGCTCGATCGCGCCGCCGCCGAACGCGCCAAACGCGCCGACGCCGCCGAAATGCGCGACATCGCCGACGCCTTGGCCGCCGCCCGCGACTTCATTGACAAGATCAAGCACGGCGAGGTGAATTCGCCGCGCGCCCGGCGCATCGCCGCGGGGCTGCATGTGCTCGACCATCTCGGGCGGCTCTATTATCGCTGCGCCCAAAGCGACATCATCGCCAATCTCGCCAGCGAGCACCGCTTGAGACGGCTGCGCGGGGTGCTGCGCGACCTCTGCGCCGAGGCGGCGGGTTCGGATGCCGATCTCGTGTCGGAGGCCCGGCTCAATCGATTGCGCAAGCTGCTGCGCGCCGAGCGCAAACGCTTTCGCGAGCGGACCATCATGTTGGCCTCCACCGGGCGCATCTCCGACGAGACCGCCCTCGGCCGGCTCGACACGATCCGCTGGCTGCATCGGGTCAGCTATCACCTGTGGCGCATTCAACACCATCTGAACCGCATGCGCGAGGCCGGCGCCCCGGCGTCCGCCATGCGCGAGGCGGCGGTCGAGGTCCTCCACGACTAGCGGGGAGGGTAGGGCCGAACACCTGCGGAGGGCGAGGGGGCGGTGAAATTTGATCCAACGCAAGGAACCGGC
>JAWWCG010000010.1:0-19046 GCA_033720555.1 Kiloniellales bacterium
CGCGCATGAAGGCCGGAGGCGCGACCTCGACCTCGCCGTTGGCGAGATGCTTCATCACCTGCTCGGCGGGTAGCATGTCGAACAAGGCGTCGTAAAGCGGCCGCAGATAGGGGTCCACCTTCTCGCGCAGGTCGCCGGGCAGGAAGCCCAGCCGCACGCCGGCCTCGACCGCCGGCCGCGACAAGATGATGCGGTCGACCTCGCCCTGCAGCAGGCGCGACACCGCGACGGCGACCGCCAGATAGGTTTTCCCCGTGCCGGCCGGGCCGATGCCGAAGACGACGTTGTGGGCGGCGAGCGCCTCGATGTAGGCCATCTGCCCGGGCGAACGCGGGGTAATGCGCCGCCGCCTGGTCTGGATGATGAGGCCTTCGGCATGCACCGCGTCGACCGCCGCCGAGGCGTTCGCGCCCGGCTCGCTCAAGGCCATGCGCACCACCGCGTCCACCTCCGCGTCGGTGACCGGGAGATCCTTCTTCAGCCGGGTGTAGAGCGCGTCGAGCGCCAGCTTGGCCGCGTGCGCCGCGTCGGGCGGCCCGGTGATGGCCAGCCGGTTGCCGCGCGAGACCAACGACACGCCGAGCTGGCGTTCGATCCGCGTCAGGTGCTGGTCGTGCTCGCCGAACAGCATCGGCAGCAAGCTGTTGTCGTCGAATTGCAGCAGGGTCGGCTGACCCGCCTCGGGCGAGGGCGCGCCGCTCATGGGCGGGCCTCCGCGCGGCTCTGCCCGCCGCCGGTCGAGCGCGCCGCGCCGCGGGCCCGGGCGTCGGCCGGCGCGAGTCGGCCCGAGAGGCTGTTCGGGTGGGCCGCGTCGATGTCGACGTCGACCAGCCCTCCGAGCCACTGCGCCGGCGCCGCGACGTGGACCGCCTGCATATAGGGGCTGCGGCCCGCGAGCTGGCCCGCGCGCCTGCCCTCGCGTTCGAGCAGGACCGGCAGCCGCGCGCCCACGTTCGCCCGATTGAAGGCGACTTGCTGGGCGTCGAGCAACTGCTGCAGCATGGCCAGGCGCTCGCCCTTCACGGTCTCGGCGACCTGGGGCGAGCCGGCCGCCGGGGTGCCGGGTCGCGGCGAATACTTGAAGGAATAGGCCTGGGCGAAGGTGACCTCGGTGACCAGGCTCAAGGTGGCCGCGAAGTCCCGGTCGGTCTCGCCGGGAAAGCCGACGATGAAGTCCGAGGACAGGGCGATGTCGGGGCGCCGGGCGCGCAGGCGTTCCACCACGCGACGATAGTCGTCGGCCCCGTGCCGCCGGTTCATGGCGGCGAGCACGCGATCGGAGCCGGACTGGACCGGCAGGTGCAGGAACGGCATCAGCGCCGGCACCTCGCCGTGGGCGGCGATCAAGTCGTCGTCCATATCGAGCGGATGCGAGGTGGTGTAGCGCAGGCGGCTGAGGCCGTCGATCTCGGCCAGCGCGCGGATCAGCCGGCCGAGACCCCAGGTCCGGCCGGCGGGCCCGGCGCCGGCCGCGCCCTCGCCGTGATAGGCATTGACGTTCTGACCGAGCAGGGTGATCTCCACCGCTCCCTCTGCGACCAGGCGCTCGGCCTCGCGCAGGATGTCGGCCGCCGGGCGCGAGTATTCGGCCCCGCGGGTATAGGGCACGACGCAAAAGCTGCAAAACTTGTCGCATCCCTCCTGCACCGACAGGAAGGCCGACGGGCCGTGGTTGCCGCTGCCCGGCGCCCGCTCCTCGGGCAGCAAATCGAACTTGGATTCGGCGGGGAACGAGGTTTCCGAAAGGCGGGTCCCGGGCGCTCCCTGCGTGATCCGCTCGACCAGCTCGGGCAGGCGGTGATAGGTCTGCGGGCCGAACACCAGATCGACCTGGGGCGATCGCCTCAGGATCTCCTCGCCCTCGGCCTGCGCGACGCAGCCGGCCACCGCGATCACCATGTCTTCGCCGGCGGCCCGCCGCTCGTCCTTGAAGCGCCGCAGGCGGCCCAGCTCCGAGAACACCTTCTCCGAGGCCTTTTCGCGAATGTGGCAGGTGTTGAGGATGATCATGTCGGCGCCGCGCGGCGCGTCGACCGGCGCGTAGCCGAGCGGCGCCAGAACGTCCGCCATGCGGGCGGAGTCGTAGACGTTCATCTGGCAGCCGTAGGTCTTGATGAAAAGCTTCTTGGCCAAGATCGCGTCAGATTCTCCGATAGCCGACCCACCGATCCCCCGCGCGGCGACCGGGCGTGAATGTCATTCGCACCCTCGGCGCAATATTGCAATCTAGCATTGCCCTCTCGCGCGGAGCAATTTCGCCCGGCGTGCTCATGTCCGCGCTCATGCCAAGGACTTCCTGTCGCCCGCCGGCATGGCCGGCATCTCGTCCCGCCCCGCGCTCAAGCCGCTCGGCAGGAGCGTTTCCACCGCCGGGTTGACGGCCAGGTCCGGGCGCTGGCGCAGCGGCTGGCGCCGGCCGGCCAGGGCCTCCGCCACGCCTTGGGAGACCACCTCGTAGCAATAGGCGGTCAGGGCCTTGCGCGACCCGAAACGGGCCAGCGTCACCGCCTCGTGAAAGCGAACAACGACGGTCAGGCGGCCCAGCCCCGCCCACTGCCACATATGGCTCGCCAAGTCCATGTCGCCATACCAGGCGAAGAACGGACGGAGGTAGCGCCCGAGGGGCAGGCCGTCGAGCATGGTGTAGGCGATCGAAATCGGCTGGACGGTGAGCGGCCGGCCGCCCGGCTCCAGCTCGGCGACGGCAAGCAGGCTGCTCTTGAACGGCAGGACGCGGTTGCCGTCGCTGCTGGTGCCCTCCGGGAACAGGATCAGGCGGTCGCCGGCCTCCAAACGCGCCGACATCTCCTCGCGCTGCTTGGCGGCGCGGAACGACCGCCGGTCGACGAAGACCGAGCGCTGCAGTTTGGCCAGCGCGCCGAAGAACGGCCAGCCCGCGACTTCCTTCTTGGCGACGAAGGAGGCCGGCGCGAGAGAGCCGAGAACCATGATGTCCAGATAGGAACAATGGTTGGACACGAACAGCACCGGACCGTCGGCCACGGGCTTGCCGCGCCGCACCACCCGGAATCCGAGCAGCCGGCAGCAGCGCCGGTGATACCACCGCGGAAAGCTCGCCTTGGCCCGGCCGCCGAACAGGACGAGCACGGCCTGCACCGGGATCAGGACCAAGGTAAAGACCGCGTAGCAGGCGATCCTGGCGAAGGCGCGCAGCGGAGATCCGAGACTTTCGCCAGACATTGCCGTCAAGCCGTCTTTTGCTTGTCCGGATCCGAGCGCGCGTAGTGGCGGTAGTACTTCTCCGTGACCAGATCGGTTTTCACCACGACGCACACGTCGGTGGTTCCGAAGTCCCGGTCGACGACCGCGCCGTCGCCGACATAGCCGCCGAGACGAAGGTAGCCGCGGATCAGGGGCGGAAGGCGCCGCATGGCCGCCTGGGCATCGAAGCTGTCGGGCGCCAGGCGGTCCATGGCCAGGTAGCGCTCGGCGAGCGCGCGGGGCCTGAGCTCGATCGGCGCCAGGTGGTGGTGAAAGAGGTAGGAAAGCGGCTCGTCCAGTTGGTCCGGCTCGATGCCGGGCAGGCTCGCGCAGCCGAACATGAGATCGACGTCGTAGTGAAAGACGTACTCGGCGATGCCGCGCCACAGGAGCTGCATGACGGCGCCGCTGCGGTGCTCGCGCTCGACGCAGGAGCGCCCGAGCTCCATGATTTCGCCCGGATGATTCAAGAGGACGGAGATGTCGAACTCGTCGGCGCTGTAGAACTGTCCCCGGCGGGCGGCGGCGGACCGGCGCATCAAGCGATAGGAGCCGACCACCGCCTCCGCGCCCTGGCCGGCGGCGCCATTGAACACCAGCAGATGGTCGCAGTACTCGTCGAACGAGTCGAACTCGCGGCGAACCACCGCCATCTCCTGGCTCGGCTTGGCGCTCATCTCCTCGCAGAACACGCGAAACCGCAGTTCCTGGGAGGCCGCCACCTCGGCCGGCGTCTCGGCCAGGCGGATCAGCAGGTCTCTTGCGCGAACCTCCACCGGCCTGATCGGCGACTGGTCGGTCATGACCATGGGATCAGCGATTCCCGGAACCGCCTGGGATGTCTCGAAGCGCGAGGCGGGTCGTCCGATCGGCGCGGCTCAATTGGAGCCTCCCGTCCCGCCGCCGCCGCCCTTGGCGCGTTGCAAGGGGACGCCGAACAGCTCGAGGCGATGGCCCACAAGCCTGTAGCCGAGCCGTTCGGCCACCTCCTGCTGCAGGCGCTCGATCTCCTCATTCTGGAATTCTATAACGTCTCCCGACTTGATGTCGATCAGATGGTCGTGGTGCACCTCGGGCACTTCCTCGTAGCGCGCCCGCCCGTCGCCGAAATCGTGGCGCTCCAGGATGTTCGCTTCTTCCCACAGCTTGACCGTGCGGTAGACGGTCGCGATCGAGATCCGCGGGTCGACGGCCGAGGCCCTTTGATAGAGCTCTTCCACGTCGGGGTGGTCCGCCGATTCGGACAGGACCTTGGCGATGACCCGTCGCTGATCGGTCATCTTGAGGCCCTTCTCAACGCAAAGCTGCTCGATCCGGGAGGTCATGGCCGTGCTCGCGCGCCGTCGTTGGACGGCGCCATGATACCAGGGATTCCCGCGCCGCGCCTATCGCCCCGGCCTATCGTCCCAGGGGGCGCCCGGCGTCGCGCGACCCGAGCGCGCCTCAAGACTTGCGGCGACGGGCGCGGGTGCCGAGGCCGATCTGCTTGGCCAGCTTGCTGCGTTGCTTGGCATAGTTCGGCGCGACCATGGGATAGTCCGACGGCAGGCCCCAGCGCTCTCGGTATTCCTCGGGCGTCATGTTGTAGGCCGTCTTCAAATGCCGCTTCAGCATCTTCAGCTTCTTGCCGTCCTCCAAGCAGACGATGTAGTCCGGCGCCACCGATCGCTTGACCGGAACCGCAGGCGTCGGGCGCTCGACCTGTCGCTCGCCCCCACCCTCGATTGTCGATAAAGTCTCGTAGACTTCACGAATTAGCTGTGGAAGATCCGATACGGCTACCGAATTGTTCGAAACATGTGCAGCCACGATGTTTGTCGCCAGCGACAGTAACTCGCTTGTCTTGACTGTATCAGTCATACCGCTTGTACACCCCCCCATCGGTAATCTTACAGAGAACAGCCACCTCTTATTATTTTTATCACCGGGAACGAAAATCACAAAGTAAAAAGTGCCTTATTTTTAGTTTGTTGCCAATCGGAGCGCATGTATTAGATTGTTCCTATGGATCAAATCAGCAATTAGACCAGAGAGCAATACAAGAGTTCGGCCAAATGGTATAGTCTTCAACTTGTTTGAGCTTCGGCTTTCTTCATGCCGATTTCCCGACGAGGCGGTTCGCGCTCTTCCGCCGAAGCGAGCGCCATCTTGAGGATCAAGGCGTCGCCCGAGCCGCCCGCCGCGTCGTCTCCCGCGTCGTTTCCCGGGCCAGGCCCTGGGCCAGGCCCCGGGCCAGTCCCCGTCCCGGCCGCGTAATAGCCCGGGCGGCGCCCGCAGCACTGGAAGCCCGCCGCCTCGTAAAGGGCGCGCGCCGCGGCGTTGGCGACGGCGACCTCCAGGCAGACTGTCTCGGCCCCGCGGCGCGCCGCCTGGTCCAGCGCCCCTTGCAGCAGGCGCCGCCCGAGCCCTCGCCGGCGGTGGGCGGGCGCGACGGCGAGCCACAGGATCTCGCATTCCCGGGCGACGGCGCGGCCGAGGACCAGGCCGCGCGCGCGGGCGCCGGCGCGGGCCGCCAGGGCGAAACATCCCGGCGCCTCGAGCAGCGCCGCGACGGCCGCCGGGCTCCAATCGGAGTCCAGGAACAAATCGTCGTCTCCGTGGTGGCCGGCGCCGGTGCTCAAGTTCGTGGCGCCCAAATCCACGGCGTCGGCGCGCAGCTCGTGCAGCCGATAGCTCGGCCGGACCGCTTTATCTGGGCGCGGCGCCGTCATGGGCGGCCGCGCCCAGATAAAGCAGTTCGGCCTCCGGCGGGCGTGACGTCCGGCGGCCGCAGATAAAGCGGCTCGACCGGAGCCGCCGCCAGCGCCCCCGACACGTCCGCCGCGACCAGTTCGGCGAGCCGCGCCGCGTCGGCCACCGCGGGGGCGGCGGCCAATCGAAACTGCCGGCCGGCCGCCGCCAGAGCGGGCCCGGCCTGCGGCGCGCCGTCGCCGACCAGGAGCAAGGGGCCCGGCGGCACGGCCTCGGCCAACTCCTCGGGCCAGATCGAGCGCGGCTCGCCGCGCGGCCGCAGGTCCGCAGCGAAGATCTGAAGGTAAAAGTCTTGTCGCTTGGCGTCGATCGCCACCGCGAGACTGCCCTCGGCCGGCGCCTCCGTCCTGGCGGCCGCGGCCAGCACCAGGAAATTGCTCACGCCGACGAGCGGCCGGCCCGAGGCGAGGGCCAGGCCCTGCGCCGTCGCCAAGCCGATCCGCACCCCGGTGAATCCGCCGGGGCCGAGCGTGACCGCGAGGCGGTCGACATCGGCGTAGCGCGCGCCGGCCTCGGCCATCACCGCCTCGATCATCGGAACCAGACGTTCGGCGTGCCCCCGGCGCATGGGCTCGAAACGGCCGGCGACCACGCGCCCGTCGCGCCACAGCGCGGCGGAGCACGCCGCCCCGGCCGCGTCCATGGCGAGAATCGACGGGCTCGCCTCAGCTCTGGTGGTCATAAGGGGGGGATCCGGGGGCTGATCCGGAGGCTGGTCCGGGCGTTGGCATGTCGCCCGTGCCGCTCGCTTCGCCGCGCCCGATCGCGGCGCGCACCGGCCGCGGCCGCGGCGCGCCGCTGGGCCGAGCTAGACGACGGCGCGCACCTCCGTGACTTCCGGAATGTAGTGCCGCAGCATGTTCTCGATGCCCATCTTCAGGGTGGCGGTCGAGCTCGGACAGCCCGCGCACGCGCCGTGCATGACCAGGTAGACCACGCCGTGGTCGAAGCCGCGGAACACGATGTCGCCGCCGTCCTGCGCCACCGCCGGGCGCACCCGGGTGTCGAGCAGCTCCTTGATCTGGGCGACCACCTCGGAGTCCTCCTCCGACACGCTCTCCTGCGGCGACGTGGCCCCGTCCGCCCCGGCCTCGGCGGACATCACCGGGCGCCCGGCCGTGAAATGCTCCATGATGACCCCCAGGATGGCGGGTTTCAGGAGATACCACTCGCGGTCCTGCGCCTTGGTCACGGTCACGAAATCGGAGCCGAGGAAGACCCCGGTCACGCCCTCGATCCGGAACAGCCGCTCGGCCAGGGGCGACGCCGCGGCGGCGTCCGCGTCGCGGAAATCGGCCGTGGCGGCGCCCAGAACCTCGCGTCCGGGCAGGAATTTCAAGGTCGCCGGATTGGGGGTCTGTTCCGTCTGGATGAACATGTCAGCGGGCTCCCGCCAAAGAATTTCGCATGTGGATCATGTGGTTCGGCAGAGGCGGCGCGTCAAGAGCGCGGCCGCCGGCCGCGGAGCGGTCCGGCCGGTCAGGCGATCTTGTCGACCTCCTCCTCGCTCAGGTTGCCCGGAACGATGGTGATCGGCACGCGCAGCTTGCCGATGAACTTGCCGGTCAGGGCCGAGACCAGGGGGCCGGGGCCGCGCGGTCCGGTATCGGCGGCGAGCACCAGGATCGAGATGCTCGGCTCCTCGTCGATCAGCTCCATGAGCTGGCTGCGCCGCGAGCCTTCGCGCAGATAGAGGACCGGCAGCGAACCGGTCTGCTCGGAGACCTCCGCGGCGCATCGCTGCAGGATCTGCTCGCCCTCGCTGCGCGCTTCCTCGCGCATCAGGTCGCCGACCGACATCCAGTGCTGGAATTCGGAGTTCTCCACCACGTAGAGCAGCGCGACGCGGCCCTTGGTGTGGGCCGCGCGCCGGCAGGCGAAGCGCAGCGCCAGCTTCATCTCTTCGGTGTCGTCGACGACCACCAGGAAGACGCGATCGTCGTGTTTCTCGGCCGCTTGGTCGGCTTCGCCCATGGATGACTCAGTGCCGTCGGAACGCGATATGTGCCAGCCATCCTGCCACCAGAGCGATGGCAATCGCAATCAGGCCGTAAAGGGCCGAATAATTATGTGCAAAATCATAGACATCCGCCTCGAGGCCGATCTTGCCCACGATCAGCGGCGTGGTCTGGGCGCTGACCACCCGGCCGTCGCGCAGCAGGTAGACCTCGATCTGATAGGTGCCGGTGGGAACGTTGGCCGGGAACTCCACCAAGGTGCGGAACAGGTTCTCGCCCAGGAAAATCACCTGGCCGACCTCGCGGGCGTAATGCCCGAGACGCTGCTTGTTGCGGATCAGGGCGTCGCGCCAGGCGCGCGCGACGTTGTCCGACGCCTTGGCGTGCGGCAGCGGCAGATCGAGCCGTTCGACCCCCATCTCGAGCCGGGCGAGGACGTGGTCGCCGGCGATCTCCTCCAGCGGACGGGAGCTGGCGACCGAATAGAAGCTCGGCACGCGGTCGAAGGTGAGCTGGGCGGTGTTGATCCAGATCCCGGCGACCCGGCTCTTGCGGTGGATCACCACCTCCTCCGGCGGTCCCCAGATGATCACCACCACGTCGCCCGGCCCGTCGATCGCCCCGAACAGCAGGACGTCGGTGCCCGCGAAGCCCGTGGTGATCGCGACCAGGTGCTTCGACAGGTCGGCAACCAGGGGCGCGGCGCGCAGCGGCGCGGCGAGCATCAGGGCGAGGATGGCCAGGGCGGGGACGACGAGTGCGCCGAGGCCCAACGCCGCCGAGGGGGTGCGCAGCCGCCGGCGTCTCATTCGCTGTACCCCAGAGTGTAGATGTCGATCGGCGTCACCGTCAGGTCGTAGGCGAGCTTGGCGCAGACCACCAGAACCATGATCGCCAGCAGGATGCGAAGCTGCTCGCCGCGCAGCATGACGCTCGCCTTGGCGCCGAGCTGCGCGCCGATCACCGCCCCGGCCAGCAGCAGCAAGGCGAGCACCACGTCGACGGTCTGGTTGGCGTAGGCCTGGAGGAAGGTGACGTTCGCGGTGACGAAGATGATCTGGAACAGCGACGTGCCGACCACCACGGAGGTGGGCATGCCCAAGAGATAGATCATCGCCGGCACCATGATGAAGCCGCCGCCGACGCCCATGATCGCCGCGAGGATGCCGACCAGGAAGCCGACGCCCAGCGGCAGCAGCGCCGAGATGTAGAGCTTGGAGCGACGGAACCGCATCTTGAACGGCAGGCCGTGCACCCAGGTGTGCTTGTGCAGCTTGCCGCGGCTGGCGCCGGCGGTCCGGCGGCGGCGCAGGGCGCGCAGGCTCTCGACGAACATGAGCGCGCCGATGACGCCCAGGAAGGTCACGTAGGACAGCTTGATGACCAGGTCGATCTGGCCGACCGAGCGCAGGAAGGCGAACAGCCACACGCCGAAGGTCGATCCGACCAGGCCGCCGAGCAGCAAGATGAAGCCCATCTTGAAGTCGACGTTGCCCCGCCGCCAGTGGGCGAGGACGCCGGAGACCGACGAGGCGACGATCTGGTTGGCCTCGGTGCCGACGGCGACCGGCGGCGGCACGCCGATGAAGATCAGGGCCGGAGTCATGAGAAAGCCGCCGCCCACGCCGAACAGGCCGGACAGGAAACCGATCAGCCCGCCGAGCCCGAGCAAAAGCAGAGCGTCGAGCGATATCTCGGCGATCGGGAGATAAATCTGCATTTCGCGCCCGGAACCCGATGGCCGGTGGTGGGTCGAAGGAGCCGAGCCGGCCTCGCTGGCGACCGGCCGGGCGGACCGCCCGGCGCGCGAGGGGGACTCGAACGTTGCAGCTTAGCGCCGGCGCCAAGCGGCGCAATGGCTTGGCGGATTTTCGCGACGATTATCGTCAGATTCGTGCGGCCCGTGGCGCGGATGCCACGGCCGGGCGCTCAGGCGCGCAGGAAGCCGACGATGTCGTGGACCTCGTGCAGGATGGGCAAGGCGATCTCGCGCGCCCGCTCCGCGCCGGCCCTGAGCACGCCGTCGACGTAGGCGTCGTCGTCGGTCAGCCGCTTCATTTCCGATCCGACCGGCCCCAGCACCGTGACGGCGAGGTCGGTCAGCACCTCCTTGAACTGCGAGAACTGGGCGCCCTCGAATTCGCTGAGAACCTCCGCCAGGGGCCGGTCGACCAGCGCCGCGTAGATCCCCAGCAGGTTGTAGGCTTCGGGGCGCGCCTGCTCGGCCTCGGCCGGCACCCGGCCCTCGCCGTCGAGCACGTCCGGGCCCGGCAGTGGGTCCGGGTCGGTGCGGGCCTTGCGGATCTTCTTCGCGATCGCGTCGGCCTCGTCGGTCATGTTGATCCGGCTCATGTCCGAGGCGTCGGACTTGCTCATCTTGCTGCGGCCGTCGCGCAGGCTCATCACCCGGGTCGCCGCGCCGAAGATCAGCGGCTCGGGGATCGGGAAATAGTCGACGCCGTAGTCGTTGTTGAACTTCTGGGCGATGTCGCGGGTCAGCTCCAGGTGCTGCTTCTGGTCCTCGCCCACCGGCACATGGGTCGCCTTGTAGGCCAGGATGTCGGCGGCCATGAGGTTGGGGTAGGCGTAGAGGCCGACGCTGGCGTTCTCCCGGTTCTTGCCCGCCTTCTCCTTGAACTGGGTCATGCGGTTCAGCCAACCCAGCCGGGCGACGCAGTTGAGCACCCAGGCGAGTTCGGCGTGGGCCGAGACCTGGCTCTGATTGAAGATGATGCACGCTTCGGGATCGACGCCGGCGGCGAGGTAGGCGGCGGTGACCTCGCGGGTGTTGCGGGTCAGCTCGCCCGGGTCCTGCCAGACGGTGACGGCGTGCAGATCGACGACGCAATAGATGCAGTCGTAGTCCTGCTGGAGCGTGACGAAATTCTTGATCGCGCCCAGATAGTTGCCCAGGTGCAGGTTGCCGGTGGGCTGAACGCCCGAGAAGATGCGCGCCATCGGCGACACTCCAATTCGCGAGCCCGTTCGCGGGGGCCCGATTCGTTGGCCCGTTCGTTGGCCCGTTCGTTGGCCCGGGACCGCGGCGGCGAGATCCCCCGGAACCTCCGCGCACCGGCCGCGCCGGGTTATCGCCGCTCCCCGGGCCCCGGTCAAGAGCGCCCCCCCGCCCGGGGGGATGCCCAGGGGGATGCCCAGGGGTCGCCCAGGGGCCGCCCAGGGGCCGCCCCCGAACCCCCAGGGTCGCCTGGGCGCGCCCGCGGGCAATCAACCTCACTCAGGCGCGCCGCAGGCCCGCCTTGATCTCCGCGACCCGCACGGCCCCCAGCAGCATGGCGCTTGCGCCGTAAAGCGCCAGCCCGACGCCGAGCAGCACGAGGAGGCCGGCGACCCGCGTCCCCGGATCGCCCTGGAACCAGTCGCCGAGGCCCTGCAGCGCCAGCCAGAGCGCCACCGCCATGATGAGGCTGGCAAGCGCGATGCGCGGCAGCCGGGATCGCGAGCGCTGGTCGAGCGCGAAGAACCCGCGCCGCCTCAGCCCGAGGGCGAGCAGGGCGGTGTTGAGCCACATGGCGAGCGAGGTGGCGAGGGCCAGCCCGACATGCTTCAGGGGCCAGAACAGGGCCAGGCCCAGCGCGATGTTGGCGATCACCGAGACGAGCGTGATCTTGAAGGGCGTCTGGGTGTCCTCGCGGGCGAAAAAGGCCGGCTGCAGGACCTTGACCAGGACGAAGGAGGGCAGCCCGAGGGCGAACGCCGCCAAGGCCGCCGCCGTCGCCTCGGCGGCCGCGTGGTCGAAGGCGCCGCGCTCGAACAGCACGACGACGATGGGCAGCGGGATCACCACGAGGGCGAGCGCGGCGGGAAGCGTCAGCAGCATGGCGAGCTCGAGCCCGCGGTTCAGGCTGTGAACGGCGGCCGCGTCGTCGCGGGCGCGGATCTTGCGGGTCAGCTCGGGAAGCAGGACCACGCCGAGGCCGATGCCGATCAGCCCGAGGGGGAGCTGATAGATCCGGTCGGCGAAATAGAGGAAGGAGACGGCGCCCGCCTGAAACGAGGCGATGATCGTCGCCACCATGAGGTTGACCTGCATGGCGCCCGCCGAAAGCACGCCCGGGATCATCAGCCGCAGCAGGCGTCGCACGCCCGGGGTGAGCCGGGGTCGCGGCAGCCTCAGGCTCATGCCGGCCCGGCTCGCCGCGACCTGGAGCATGAGGAACTGGGCGATCCCGGCGGCCGCCACGGTCCAGGCCATGACGTAACCGGGCTGGCCGGTGAGCGGCACCACGACGGCGAGGGCGGCGATGAAGAAGACGTTGAGCAGGACCGGCGCCGCCGCCGCCGCGGCGAAGCGGTAGAGCGAGTTCAAGACGCCCCCGAGCAGCGCCGCCAGGGCGACGAACAGCAGATAGGGAAAGGTGATCTGGCTGAGCTCGACGGTCAGCGCGAACTTTTCCGGGTCGTCCGCGAAGCCCGGCGCCAGGACGTGGATGACCCACGGCATGGCGGCCATGGCGGCCGCCGTCAGCGCCAGCAGGCTGGTCAGCAGGACCGCCAGCGCCTGCTCGGCGAAGGCCTTGGCGGCGGCCTCGCCGCCGGCCTCCAGGCGGCCGGCGAACAGCGGCACGAAGGCCGCGTTGAAGGCGCCTTCGGCGAACACCCGGCGGAACAGGTTGGGCAGGCGGAACGCCACGAAAAAGGCGTCCGCCACCATGCCGGTGCCGACGAAGTAGGCGATCAGGATCTCCCGGACGAACCCCAGGACCCGGCTCAGCGCGGTGTAGCCGCCGACCGTTGCGAAGGAGCGAATCAGGGCCATCTAGCGCGGATCCTTGACTGGGCGATCGCGCGAGCGGGGCGTCGTCGCGCGGGGGCGAAGGCTATTCCGCCGGGGAATCGGCTGGCGAGGAGGACTTGGATCGCGCGGGCGACGCGGCGGGTGAGGGAGCGGGCGCGGCGGGCTCGCGGCGCGCCGCCGCGCTGGCGCCGGCCTTGGCGGTGCCGGGCATGTCGGCCAGGACGGCGAGCAGGCGTCTGCGGATTCGCTCGAGTTGGTCGGAGTCCTCGATCTTGGTGCCGGCGGCATTGTGGAGGTAGAAAACGTCGACCACGCGTTCGCCGTATGTCGAAATCTTGGCGGTGCCGATGGTGATGTCGAGCTCGGTGAGGGCCTGGGTCAGTCGGTAGAGCAGGGCCGGGCGATCGCGGCCGTTGACCTCGATCACCGTGTGGGTGGCGCTCGCGCCGTTGTCGATCAGGACGCGCGGCTGGACCTGAAACACCGAATAGCGCGTGGGGATCGGCGAGGCCCGCCGGGCCAGCTCCTGCATGATATTGAGCCGGCCGGCGATCGCCTGCTCGATTCGCGCCGACAGGCGCGCCAGCTTGTCCGCCCGGGCCAAGAGGCCGCCGGTGACGTCGCGGACATAGAAGACGTCGAGCGCCATGCCGTTGGTCAGCGTGCAGATCTTGGCCGCGTCGATGGTGGCGCCGGAGACCGCGAGCGCGCCGGCGATCTTCGAGAACAGGCCCGGCTGGTCGGGGGTGTAGACGGTCACCTCGGTCACCTCGCGGTAGCGATCGATCCGCGTGTCGACCACGAGATCGCGGCCCGCCCGCTCGGCCTGGCGCACCAGGCTGGCGTGCCGGATGTGCGCCTCCGGGTCGAAGGTGAGCCAATAGTCGGCATCGCCGCGCGCCAGATAGTCCTCCAGCTCGAGCCTAGGCCAGTCGTCGAGCGCCTCGCTCAGCAGCGCCTTGGCGCGCTCGACCCGCTGTTCGGAGGCGATCGCCGCCAGTCCGCCGCTCAGCACCTCTTCGCTGCGCCAATAAAGCTCGCGCAACAGCACCGCCTTCCAGCTGGTCCAGGTGTTGGGCCCGACGGCGCGAATGTCGGCGACCGTCAGCACGAGCAGCAGGCGCAGGCGCTCCGAGGACTGCACCAGGTCGGTGAAGTCGCGAATCGTCTGGGGATCGTCGACGTCCCGGCGGAAGGCGGTGTTGCTCATCGCCAGATGGTGCAGCACCAGCCAGGCCACGGTCTCGGTCTCCTCCTCGCTGAGGCCGAGCCGGGGGCAGAGCTTCTGGGCGATCTCCGCGCCGATCTGGGAATGGTCGCCGGGCCGGCCTTTGGCGATGTCGTGGAACAGGACCGCGAGATAGAGGACGCGGCGGCTCAGCACCTTGTGCACCACTTCGGTGGCGATCGGCGCCTCCTCGACCAGTTTGCCCGTCTCGATCGCGTGCAGGATGCCGATGGCGAAGATGGTGTGCTCGTCCACCGTGTAGTGATGGTACATGTTGTATTGCATCTGCGCGACCACGCGGCCGAAGTCGGGCATGAAGCGGCCGAACACGCCGGCCTCGTTCATGCGCCTGAGCGCCGTCTCGGGGTTCTTGTCGGAGGTCAGGATGTCCATGAAGATGGCGTTCGCCGCCGGGTCCCTGCGCAGCTCCCGGTCGATCCGCCGCAGGTTGCGGGTGATCCAGTGCAGCGCGCGCGGGTGGATGTCCAGCTCGTGGGCCTGGGCCACCTGGAAGATGCGCAGCATCTCGATCGGATTGGTCTCGAACACCTCGGCGCCCTCAACCGTCAGCCGGTTGCGCTCGAGCGGAAATCCGTCGATCCGCCGGCGCGGCGCCAGGGCGGCCAGGCCGAGCGCCGCCGGCCGCCGCCGCTCGGCCTCGAGGGCGGCGCAGAAAATGCCCGTGAGCGTGCCGACGTCCTTGGCGATCAGGAAATAGTGCTTCATCAGGCGCTCGACGTCCTGGGTCCCGGCGTGGGCCTTGTAGCCCATGTGCGGCGCGATCGCTTGCTGCAGGTCGAAGGTGAGGCGTTCCTCGGCGCGGCCGGTCAGGTAATGCAGGAAGCAGCGCAGGGTCCAGAGGTAGTTCTGCGCCTTTTCGAAGCGCCGAACCTCGCGGCGCGTGAAGACGCCGCGCGGCACGAGCTGGGCGATATCGTTGACGCGGTAGATGTACTTGGCGATCCAGAACAGGGTGTGCAGGTCGCGCAGGCCGCCCTTGCCGTCCTTGATGTTGGGCTCCAGCAGATAGCGCGAGCCGCCCAGGCGTTCGTGGCGCCGGTCGCGCTCGGCCAGCTTGGCCTCGATGAAGTCGATCCCGCTGCCGCCCTGCAGGGTCTTGCGGTAGCGCTGCTGGAGTTCCTGGAACAAGGCGCGGTCGCCGCACAGGAAGCGCTTTTCCAGGAGATTGGTGCGGATCGTCATGTCGGCCTTGGCCTGGCGCAGGCAATCGTCGACCGAGCGCACCGCGTGTCCGACCTTGAAGCCCAGGTCCCACAGCAGGTAGAGCATCGATTCCGTTACCTGCTCGCTGCGCGGCGTCACCTTGTAGGGCAGCAGGAACAGGAGGTCGATGTCGGAGAACGGCGCCAGCTCGCCGCGCCCGTAGCCGCCGACGGCGACCAGCGCCAGGCGCTCGCCGGCCGAGGCGCTGCCCAGCGGGTAGAGGTGCCGATTGGCGAGGTCGTAGACGGCGCGCAGGATCTGATCCACCAGATAGCAGCGCTCGCGGACCGCCTGGGTCCCCATCAGCGCCGTCTCGAAGCGCCGGCGGATGACCGCGTCGCCCTTCTCCATGGCGGCGCCGAGCGTCGCGATCTGCCGGGTGCGCCGCTCGGCCTCCGGCAGATCGGCGGCGACGAGCGCCGCCAAATCGGCCTGGAGCCGGCCCAGATCGATGATCGCCCGCCGGTCGCGGCTTGCGCCGGCTGCGTCCCGTTTGCTTCTCGTGCCGTCCATCTCTTCGTCACACCGCGACGGATGACCGCCGCCGAGTCGCGCGGCTTCGCTCCGCCATTATGCCACGAACGCCCGGCGCCATGGGTTTATCCCTCGCCCCGGCCCAAGAGGCGGCGGAGGTCGTAGAGCACCTCCAGGGCCTCGCGCGGCGTCAGCTCGTCCGGGTTCACCTGAGCCAGCCGGGCTTCGATCTCCGACGGCGCCTCCGCCGGCGCCGCGGGCTTGGCCGGCGCGGCGGCGAACAGCGGCAGGTCGTCGACCAGGCGCGCCAGGGCGCCGGCCTGCTCGCCGCGCTCCAGGGTGTGCAAGACTTCCTGGGCGCGGGCGATCACCGCCGCGGGGAGGCCGGCGAGCTGCGCCACGTGGATGCCGTAGGAGCGGTCGGCGGCGCCGGGCGCGACCTCGTGCAGGAAGACCACCCTGCCCTGCCATTCCTTGACCCGCATGCTGTGGCAGGCGAGCGCCGGCAGCTTCTGCGCCAGTCCCGTCAGCTCGTGGTAATGGGTCGCGAACAGCGTGCGGCAGCGGTTCACCTCGTGCAGGTGCTCGACGCAGGCCCAGGCGATCGACAGGCCGTCGAAGGTGGCGGTGCCGCGGCCGATCTCGTCGAGGATCACCAGCGCGCGCGCGCCGGCCTGGTTGAGGATGACGGCGGTCTCGACCATCTCGACCATGACGGTCGAGCGGCCGCGCGCCAGGTCGTCGGCGGCGCCGACCCGGCTGAACAGGCGGTCGACCACGCCGAGGCGCGCCGATTCGGCCGGCACGAAGGCGCCCATTTGGGCCAAGACGGCGATCAGCGCGTTCTGCCGCAGGAAAGTGCTCTTGCCCGCCATGTTGGGCCCGGTGACCAGCCAGATCCGGCCGCTTTCGGCGAGCCGGCAGTCGTTGGCGACGAACTGGCCCTCGCGCCCGGCGGCGAGCGCGCGCTCGACCACGGGGTGGCGGCCGCCCGTCACCTCGAAGGCGGTCGAGGCGTCGACCACGGGCCGCCGCCAGCGTTCCGCAGCGGCCAGCTCCGCCAGCGCCGCGCCGACGTCGATCTGGGCCAGGGCGCGCGCCGCGCGGGCCGCGTCCTCGGCCCGGCCGGCCACCTCGCCCACCAGATCGTCGAACAGCTTGAGCTCGAGGGCGAGCGCCTTGTCGGCGGCCGAGGAGATCTTCTGTTCGAGATCGGCCAGCTCGACCGTGGCGTAGCGCACGGCGCTGGCGAGGGTTTGGCGGTGGACGAAGGGATCCTCGGGCCCGCTCGGCAGCCGGTCCGCCTGGGTCGGCGTCACCTCGACGTAATAGCCGAGCACGTTGTTGTGGCGGATCTTGAGGGACGGGATGCCCGTCTCCTTGACGTAGCGGCTCTGCAGGTTGGCGATCAGGCGGCGGCTCTCGTCGCGCAGGCCGCGCAGCTCGTCCAACTGCGGCGCGTAGCCCGGCGCGATGAAGCCGCCGTCGCGGGCGTGAAACGGCAGCTCGGGCAGCAAGGCGCGGGCGAGGCGCTCGATCAGCACGTGGTGCGTGCCGAGGTCGTCGCCGGCGCGGCGGAGGGCCTCGGGCGGCGGCGCCAGGCGCGCCTCGCTCAAGACGGCCCGCAGATGCGCCGCGGTCTCCAGTCCCTGTCGGACGGCCGCCAGGTCGCGCGGCCCGCCGCGGCCGACGGTGAGCCGCGACAGCGCGCGCATCATGTCGGGGCTCCGCCTGAGGCTCTCCCTGAGGGCGGCGCGCAGGTCCTCCTGGTCGACCAGGTATTGGACGGCGTCGGCGCGGGCCGCGATCTCGCCGGGATCGGTCAGCGGCGCGGCCAGACGTTCGGCCAGCAGCCGGCCGCCGGCGCCGGTCACCGTACGGTCGATGGTCTCGAGCAGGCTGCCTTTGCGCCCGCCCGACAGCGCCTCGACCAGCTCCAGGTTGCGCCGCGTCGCCGCGTCGATCTCCATGACCGCGCCGCGGGCGAGCCGCGCCGGCGGCGCCACGCGCGGCAGGCGGCCCTTCTGGGTCAGCTCGACGTAGTCCACCACCGCGCCGGCCGCGGCCAGCTCGGCCCGCGTGAACTCGCCGAAGGCGTCGAGCGCCCGGACTCCGTAGAGGTCCTCCAGGCGCCGGCGGGCGTTGTCGCTGTCGAACCGCGGCGCCGGCAGCGGGCTCAAGATCGCTTTCCACTCGGCCAGGGCCTCGAACAAGGCCGGGTCCTGCAGCACCGTCTCCGACAACAGCAGCTCGCCCGGGCGCAGGCGGCTCAAGGCGGCGGCGAGGTCGGCGGCGCCCAGCGCCTGGGTCTGGAACTCGCCGGTCGAGATGTCGAGCCAGGCCAGCGCGAGGTCGCCGGCCGCCCGGGCGAGGGCCGCCAGGTGATTGTGGCTTCGGGCGTCGAGCAGCTCGTCCTCGGTGATGGTGCCCGGCGTCACGAGCCGCACGACGGCCCGCTCGACCACCGACTTGGCGCCGCGCTTCTTGGCCTCGGCCGGATCCTCGATCTGCTCGCAGATGGCCACCTTGAAGCCCTTGCGGATCAGGCGCGACAGATAGCCCTCGGCGCTGTGCACCGGCACGCCGCACATGGGAATGTCCTCGCCCAGGTGCTGTCCGCGCTTGGTGAGGGCGATGTCGAGCGCCTCGGCGGCGAGGCCGGCGTCGTCGAAGAACAGCTCGTAGAAGTCGCCCATGCGGTAGAACAGGAGACAGTCCGGGTGGGCCCGTTTGATCTCCAGGTACTGCGCCATCATCGGCGTGATGCCGCCCGATGCGCCCGCCGCGCCCGCCGCGCCCGACGCTTTCGCCCCGGCCTTGGGCGTGCGCGACGCGCGCTTGCCGGCGCGCGCGGCGCCCGACGACGGCTCCGGCGACGGCTCCGGCGCGGCGGCGCCGGATGCTTCGCCGGACTTCTTGGGGAGCGAGTTCGGATTCACGTCGGACGCGGCTGGGCGGCTCGGGGTTGCGGAAATCTCATCGCGGCGGACCATATCACGCCGCTTGCCGCCTGGCAGGCACTTTGCGGCCCCTCTAGGCAAGAGCGTCCGCGCGGGGCAGAATAGCGGTCGCGAAGCGCAAGAACAGGGGCAATTCAGTGTCGGACAAGTCGTCGGAAGTTCAAAGCGAGGCCGAGCGGAGCATGGCGCCGGAAATCGTCGGACGATTCGGCGAGCGCAAGTCCTTCAAGTCCGCCGTGGAAGATCTTCGCGCCGCCGGCTTCGCGCACAGCGACTTGTCCGTGCTCGACACCAGAGAGTCCCTGTCGGCCGCCGAGAGCTCCGGCGAGGCGTGGGGCGAGGCCATGGCCGGCCTGGTCGGCGAGGTGAAATACATCGGACCCTTGACCGCCGCGGGCCTGATCATGATCGCCTCCGGGCCGGTCGGCGTGGCGGTCTCCGGGCTGGTGGCCGCCGGTATCACGGGCTACGCC
>JAWWCG010000011.1:0-17595 GCA_033720555.1 Kiloniellales bacterium
CTTCATGGTCACCAACCGGCATCGGCTGTGGCGCACGGCCGCGGTGGTGACGGCGGGCTGCCTGCTCGCGTCGATGGCGGGCTACGGGGTCGGCTATCTGTTCCTGGATTCGCTTGGCCGAGCCGTCATCGAACACTTCGGGTGGTCCGCCGAGCTGGAGCGATTCAGGACATTGTTCGATCGATACGGCTTCTGGGCGATCGTCGCGGTCGGCGTCGTCCCGATTCCGTTTCAGGTCGCCATGCTGGCGGCCGGGGCGGCCGGCTACTCGATCGCGCTGTTCGTGCTGGCGGCGTCGATCGCCAGAGGCATCCGCTACTTCGGCCTGGCGCTGCTCGTCCGTCTCTACGGTCGGCATGCCGAGGACTATTGGAAGCGTCACAAAATGCAGGCCTCGATCGTCGCGACGGCGGTTGCGCTCGCTCTCTTGGCCGGCGTCGTTTGGTTCTAGCGCCGTCGTGTCGCCGTCGTGTCGCCGTCGTGTCGCCCTCGCGTTCTCGGACGTCCGGGCGGCGCATCGCAGGCGGCGCGAGATCCAAACGGCGTCGTTTCCCCTCGCACATAAATCGCAAGGCGCCGAGGTGGGAGAACGACGACCGTGGAACTAATCGACGGCTCACGCGTTCCTTCCCGCATGAATTTCTCTCAAGCAGCGTTACTCAAGAGAACGGGAGTCATGGACATGATTAGAAGCAAACTGCTCGTATCGACAGCCGCAGCGGCGGCTATGGCGATTGGCTTCGCCGGCGGCGCGATGGCGAAGGTCGAGGCGGGCGATCTTTGTATGGCGGCGGGCGCCGAAAGCGAAGTCAGCGAGTCGTCGCTCGACGAAACCTTCAAGTCCGTCGATACCGACGGCAACGGGTTCCTTTCCAGCGAAGAGTACGAGGCCTGTCTCAGCGCCGCGGCAGGCGAGCAGACCGACGCCGCCGGTAGCGCGGAGCGCATGGCCAAACTCGACGCCAACGCGGACAACCGGATCAGCCGCGACGAGTTTCTCGCGGCGGCCGGCGTCTCGGGTGGCGCCGCGGCCGGTGCTGCCTCGGCGAGTTCGGCGGACGGCTCGGAGGCTGCCGCCTCGCAGACGAGCGACTCGCAGGACTCGATGAGCGCGAGCGCGAGCGCCGAGACCGGTCAGGACTCCGAAATGAGCGCCGACACGACGGCCGAGGGCGACCAGTCCGGGTCGTCGGCCTCCGAGGCGGACAGCGCGGCGCAGGCCCAGACCGACGGGACGAGCGAGGCCGCGGCCGCCGGGACCGGTCAGGACTCCGGTCAGGACCTCAGCCAAGACTCCGGCCAAGACTCTGGCCAAGCCTCCGGCATGAGCGCCGACACGACGGCCGAGGGCGACCAGTCCGGATCGTCGGCCGCCGAGGCGGATAGCGCGGCGCAGGCCCAGACCGACGGGACGAGCGAGGCCGCGGCCGCCGAGACCGGTCAGGACTCCGGTCAGGACCTCAGCCAAGACTCCGGCATGAGCGCCGGCATGACGGCCGAGGGTGACCAGGCCGAGCCGTCGGCTGCCGAGGCGGACAGCGCGGCGCAGGCCGCCGCGCCGAGCGCGGAGGAGCCGGCAGCGGAGGCGACCGGCAGCGTGGAGGCTCCGAGCGAGGGCGCCGTGAGCTTCAGCGACCAGGACCTGCAGCAGATGGCGAGCGACCTGATCGGCAAGAACCTCGTCAACGCCGAAGGCGAGGACATCGGCGAGATCGAGGATTTCGTCATCGACGACAACGGCGGCGCCGTGTTCGCGATCGCCGGCATCGGCGGGTTCCTGGGCATCGGCGAGAAGGACATCGCCGTTCCTTTCGAGGAACTGGAGATCCGCGACGACGAGGTTGTCTTGATGACGCCGATGTCGACCGACGAGCTCAAGGACTTGCCGCCCTATGAAGAGGGCACCTGGCGGAGCGTCAACGCCGAGTGACGGCTTAGAGCTCTGACGGCCCGCCGCGGCGGGCCGGCTGAAACGAAGTCATTACCCGGGAAGGCGGGGCCGCGAGGCTCCGCCTTCTTGCTGTGCGGCCCTCTGGTCGGGTACTGCTCTAGTCCTGGCTTTCGCGCCGCGGCGGACCATAGAGCCGCCGCGCGCCTTCGATGTCGCCGGGCGCCAGTCCGTGCACGGATTCGGTGTATCGATAGCCCATGAGCGCGCCGGACGGTCCGGGGTGATCGAGCCCGATGGCGTGCCCGATCTCGTGGGTGGCGACGCGCTCCACGTCGTAGGTCTGATCGTCGCCGTCCAGGGCGTTCTCCCACGCGATCTCCGGGTTGAGGCAGAAGACGGTCTTCGTGAAGCTGGCGATCCGCCCCGGCTCCGCCGAGCCGTGCCACACGTTGGTGTAGGCGATGTCGCGCGGGATCCCTTGCGCGCCGATGACTATATCGGCGGCGTCGGCGTCCTCGACGAACTCGAAACGCAGATTTGCGGCCCTTTCCCACGTCCGGAACGCGCGGCGGATCGCCCGCTCGAAGTCCGGTTTCGAAATGCCGGAACGCGCCAGCAAGCCGTCCACCGGAACCAGGCGCGGACAATTGATCGCGTCGGCGAAGTCTCTCGTGGTGCGATTGAACGAATAGGTGATCCGGGCCCCGCTGTGCCAGCTCCGTTCGCCCCATTTCACGAAGTGGTCGTCGAGGCGCAGCAGGCGAAAATCATCGGCGAGAGTCTCGGCGCTAAACCCGAACGCAATCACGGCGGCCAGCACGAAGCGGTACATAAAGCGAGCCTCCTGTCCCATCGCGGGCCCCGGTTTGCCAGATTCAGGTTTAAGAAAGCCTTACCCAGCCGCTCCCCCGGGCAACACGCACCCCTGTCCGCGGCACGAAGTCACCGCCGCACGAACCGCGCTCGCTCATGTCGCTATCGGCCCCCACCGTGTTGCGCCAAGCAAAGGATGCAGGAGGGCGCCGAGTCGGAACAAGCCTGATTGGCGCGCGACCCCGGCACCCGGGCGGCGGCGATCGGGCGCCGAGGTGGGTGGCGTTTATGCCGACATTTCCGCCGGTTAGGACCACGGGGGCCCGATGTGGAGCGGTGCCGAAGACCGGCGCCCGGCGGAACTCGGGCGGGCGCGCGGACGTTATTGAGGTTGCAGGGGGCGGATTTACGGCGGATACCGGTATGCGATGGCGCCCGACGGACGGCAGGGGACCGCGGCGTCTCGGCCGTGATGCCGGGGCGCCTGGTCGGGCCGCGCCCGAGGCGATGCCCATGGGCCGGCCTCGTCTGCGTTCGGGTGCTTCGAAAGCTCCTACGACGGCCGTAGGTTCGGACAACCGTAGAAGTGGGGCTGCCGTGTCAGCTAGCAGCGACGAGCGAAGGGCGCTTCTCCTGGCGAACCCGAAAAGCGGCTCCGGACGCGCCGCCCTCGGCGACGTCATCGAGCTGCTTCAGGAACGGGGGATGATCATAACCTCGGCCGCCCCGAAATCCCCCGAGCAGATTCCAGACCTGATCCGCACGAACGCGTCCCATGCCGACATGGTCATCGTGGGTGGGGGAGACGGCACCTTGAGCGGCTGCCTGCCGACACTCCTGGAGTGCGATCTGCCGCTCGGCATTCTGCCCATGGGAACCGCCAACGACCTGGCCAGGACCCTCGGCATCCCCGCCGATCCGGGCGAGGCCGCGGCGATCATCGCCGAGGGCCACACCGCCAGGATCGATGTCGGCTTCGTCAACGACCGGCCCTTCTTCAACGTCGCGAGCATCGGGTTCAGCGCCGAGGTGGCGAAATTCCACCGCGGCGAACGAAAGAAGGCGCTGCGCCTTCTGAGCTATCCCTTGAGCTGGGTCGACGCCTACAGATCGCACCGTCACTTCCACGCCACCATCACCTGCGACGGCGAGCCGCGCCAGCTCCGCTGCGCGATGGCGGCCGTGGGCAACGGGCGTTACTATGGCGGCGGCATGACGATCGCGGAAGACGCTCGAATCGACGACGGCCTGCTCCACGTCTCTTATGTCAGGCCGATCGGGGCCTGGGGCCTGCTGCGCCTCCTGCCGTCGCTCAGGTCGGGGACGCTGGCCAAGCACGAACTTGCGGAGGTCTGGCACGCCAAAGAGGTCGAGATATCGACCCGCCGGCCCAAGCGCATCAACGTCGACGGCGAATTGATCGGCAGGACGCCGGCGGTCTTTTCGATTCGCCCGAAACTGCTCGAGGTGCTGGTGCCGCGACCGAGCGCCGCCGGCCCGGACTGACCGGCAGGAAGGAACGCGACGCGCGATGAGCGTGCTCAGAAGCGAGATCGTGATCGCCCTCAACGACGTGGTCGCGGCGTGCCGCGAGGCGGCGAGCCAACACCAAACGGCGGCCGACGCCTGCGGCGACGAGGCGCTGCGAGGGGCCCTCGCGGCGCTGAGCCGCGAGCGCAGCGCCGCGATCGACGAAATCTCGCGGAAGGTCCAGGAGCTCGGGGACGTTCCCAATGCGCCGCCGCATGAAAAGGAACTCTTCGAATCCGCCGTCACCCGGGTCAAGGCCGCGCTCAGCGACGACGAGCTGACGGCCCTGCTCGACGATTGCCAGGCGAAGGAGCTGCGAGTGGCCGAAGCGGCCGCCGCCGCCGTCGCGCACGCCGGCGACGACGCCTTGCGCGTCCGCCTCGAGCGGCTCGGCGACGATGCCAAGACCCGGATCCCCGCGCTGCGGCGGCGGCTCTAGGCGTTTCGAGCGGGAAGCGTCGACCGGTCCGCGGGTCTCATCGCGCTCTAATTGCCGCGATAGACGGCGAGCGCCTCAGGCATGAGGCTTTGCAGCCGCTCTATTCTGTTTCCAGGCGACGGGTGGGTCGACAGGAACTCGGGCGGGGTCCCGTCGCCCATGGCTTCGAAATTCTGCCACAGCTCGACCGCCGCGCGGGGGTCGTAGCCGGCCTCGGCCATGTAGATGAGACCGATGTGGTCGGCTTCGGATTCCTGTGCGCGCGAGAAGGGAAGGGTGATCCCCAGGGTGGCGGCCGCCGCCGCGAGCTGCACCAGCGAGGCGCTATCCTCGGTTTGCGTCGAGGCCGCGACCCCTGCCGCGGCGACCCCGCCTTGCACCAGCAACTGATTGCTCATGCGCTCGGAGCTGTGGCGCGCGATGGCGTGCGCCACCTCGTGCGCCATGACCGCCGCGAGCTGATCGTCGTTCTCGGCGACCTTGAACAGACCCGTGTTGACGCCGACCTTTCCGCCCGGCAGGGCGAAGGCGTTCGGCGAGGGATCCTCGATGACCGTGAACTGCCAGTCGTAGCCCGGATCGTCGCTCACCCGGGCGATTCTCGTCCCGACCTCCTTGACGCGGCGATTGAGCGTTTCGTCCTGGGAAATCTCGCTCTGCTCGAGAATCTGCTGATAGGCTTCGAGGCCAAGCTCGGCCGACTGCGATTCCGGCAAGAGGATGAGCTGATTCCTCTCGGTGACGGGCGCCGTCTCGCAGGCCGCCAGCACGACCGCCACGCAGGAAACGATGGCGAGGCGTGTTAGATAGTTCTTCTTCTCGCGCATGATCTTCTTCAACCCATCGATACCGAGACATTCTCCGCAAATAACAACGCCCTTCCGTCCCACTGGTTCCCCGATGGCCTCGTGCGCGACCTTCGGCGAGGTCGCGCGGCCGCGGTGTTTTCCGGCCGACCAGACTTCGAAAGCCGTGGCGCGACCCATAGGTGGCGCGCCCTAAGCTGGAGAGTCGCACGAAGGTTTTGGTCAAATCAAAAACGAGCCGGCGCGCGATAATAACAGCGTGAGATCGTGGTTCCGCCGGCCGAATAAACGGCGGCGAAGAGCGATGGCGGCGCGATAGTGCCGGCGTATCGGGAACTATTTCGGCACAGGCGCGTTTTTCTCAGCGCGCGACCGCCCAGGCGGGACCGAAGCGCTTCAAGCGATATAACCGATGCAGGAGACATGAGATGATTCAGGTGATGAAGCAAGATGGGCTCAGGGTGCTCACCGCGCTCTTCTTCCTTTCGGCCATGATCTTGGCCTTGCCGGCGTGCAACACCGTCGAGGGCGCGGGCGAGGATATCCAAGCCACCGGCGACGCGATCAGCGACACCGCGGACGACACAAAGGACGAGATGTCTGACTGAGCGCGAAACGCGTTTTCGTTCGTTTGCGTTTGATTTTCGGAATTGGAGGAACGACCAATGCTTGGCTGGGCTCTGATGTTCTTGGTTATCGCCCTGATCGCCGCGGTGTTCGGTTTCGGCGGTATTTCCGCCGCGGCCGCGGGGATCGCGCAGATTCTGTTTGTCGTCTTCTTGGTGTTGTTCGTCGCGTCGCTCATCTTCCATCTCGTGCGAGGCCGGCGCGGACCGACGGTCTAGCCGGCGCGGAGTGCGCTCGGGCCCGAAACAGTCTTCGGTGACGTTGCCGGCTGAAGCGTCGCGGCTCGGTTCTCCAAACAAGGCGAAGTTGGCGCGCTCGTCGGGCGGGACTCCGTCGAGGACGTGATCCCTGCTCGCGGCGCGCCGAGCCGCGTTCCTCTCGTACGAATCGGTCGGCCCCAGGGTCGATCCAGGGCGGCTCATGCGCATGGCGAGGAACCTTCGCCGCCAGGTCGGCGTTCAAAGGCAGGATTCAGCATCCTGTCAGCATCCTGGAGGTATCGATGGATAAGGCATCCGAAGGCTCCGCCGCGTCTGGCGCGCAAGACTCCGCTCGGGACATCGCCCGAGACGCGATTCGGGAAGGTCGGCGCCTGGCCGCCGGCGCCATGGCGGAGGCGAAGACGCTGGCCGAGGACGTGGCCGATCGGCGCAAGACCGACACCGCCGAATACCTGTCGAGCGTGTCGGCCGCGATTCTTGGCGGCGGCGAAGTCCTCCGAGAGGAAGGGTACGGCACGAGCGCGGACGTGGCCCGGCAAGTCGGCGATCAGATTGGCGGCTTGGCCGACGATCTGGTCGACCGGGAGCCCGGCGAGCTGCTCCGGGAGGTGGAGCGTTTCGCCAGGGAACGTCCGGCGCTCTTCGTGGGCGGCGTTTTGCTCGCGGGGATCGGCGTGGCGCGTTTCCTGAGGAGCTCGCCCGAGCCGGACGCTTTCGGCCAGTCCGGCGGCTGGGCCGACAGCGCCACCAGCGCCACCAACGATCCGGCCCGCCGGACCGGCGCCGGCGCGCCGACCACTCCCGGGAGCTCGACATGACCAACAACGACAGTTCGCTGAGGACGCTCTTGAAGGAGCTGATCGACGAGGTCAGCCAGTTGATCCGGCAGGAGTTCCGGCTGGCCCAGGCCGAATCGGCGGAGAAGATCGGTCAGGTGCAGTCCGGCCTGATCTCGATCGTGGCGGGCCTGCTGCTCGCCTTCGCGGCCTTGCTGATCCTGTTGCAGGCGCTGGTGATCGCCCTCGCCAACGTCGTCGCGCCGTGGCTCGCCTCGGTGATCGTCGGCGTCGTCGTGGCGGCGACCTCTTTCGTTTTCGTCAAGCAGGGCCAGTCGAGCCTCAAGGTGGTCAACCTCTTGCCGGCGCGGACCGTGAAGTCGGTCCGGGACGACAAGGACATGGTGATGGAGAAAGTCAGATGAGCGAGCGGAGCGCGTCGCCCGAGCAAATCGAGCAAGAGATTTCTGCGACCCGCGCCGAGATCGACGAGACCTTGGTGGCGTTGCAGAACAAGCTGTCGCCCGGCCAGCTCCTGGATCAGGCCCTCGGCTACGCGAAGGACGGCGGTGGCGAGTTCGCCGCCAACTTCGGCCGGACCGTTCGTGACAACCCCGTGCCGGTCGCGCTGTTGGGGCTCGGAATCGGCTGGCTCATGATGTCCGGGCGCAGGCCGCATGGAGCGGAGCGATACGGCGACGACGGCCGCGGCGGCGGTCCGGTGCCCGCCTATGGCGAACCGCTCGGCGGCTCGCCCAGCGATCCCGCGGCGTCGCGTTTCTCGGGCGCGGGCGCCGAGCCGCGAGGCCGCGCGACGCCCGGCCAGGCCGGCTCGGCCGGCGCTTCCCAACCCGGCGCGCATGGCCTCAAGGATAAGGTCTCCGAGGCGGGGTCGAAGGTGAAGGAAGGCGCCGGCGCCGCGAGCAGCCGCGCCGGCGAAAAGGCGTCGGAGATGGCTGATGCCGCCAAGGAGCGGTTCGGCGCGGCGCGCGAGCGGGCGGACGAGCTGCGCGACGACCTGGGCGACCGCGCTGCCGCCGCGCGGGCCGCGACGAGCGCCTACGCCGGGCGCGCCCGCGAAGGCCTGTCCCACGCCCGGGAGTCCGTCGGGCGTTACTACAACGACAATCCCTTGGTCGTCGGCGCCGCCGTCTTTGCGGCGGGCGCCGCGCTCGCGGCCATGTTGCCGCCCACCCGCCGGGAGCGCGAGCTCATGGGCGAGCGCAGCGAAGAAGCCAAGAAGGCCGCACGGG
This sequence comes from Kiloniellales bacterium, assembly GCA_033720555.1. Taxonomy (GTDB): domain Bacteria; phylum Pseudomonadota; class Alphaproteobacteria; order Kiloniellales; family JAKSDN01; genus CALJXB01. Next base: position 8,357 of record JAWWCG010000011.1, read on the forward strand.
AGGCGGTCGCCGAAGGCGCGGAGAAGGCGAAGGCGGTGGCCGTTGCGGCGGCGCGCGCCGCCAAGGACCGGGCAAAGCGGGAAGGCTTGGAGCAGCCCGAGGAGCCCGGACAGGCCGGGCCGACGGGACCGACGGGGCCGACCGGACCGACGGTGGCCGCAAAGCCCGGAGCGCGATAGGTCTGGACGAGGCCAGGGTGCGCCCGTGTCGGACTACTCCGTCGGCAAGCGCGGTCAATTCGCCGCCCGTCCGCGCGATATCCCGTGGCGGGGCTGGAAGCAGGTCCTGCTCAGGGTCAAGCAGCAGGTCGCCACCGACAACCTGTCCATCGTCTCGGCGGGGGTCGCCTTTTACGGCCTCTTGGCGATCTTTCCCGGGCTGGCGGCGCTGGTCACGCTCTACGGCCTGATCGCCGACCCGGCGGGGGTGCGGGGCCAGCTCGAGCCGTTGCGCGAGCTCATGCCCGGCGAGGCCTATCAGATCATATCCGACCAGCTCGAGACGGTGACCGGCGAGGCCGACTCCCGACTCGGCTTCGGCCTGCTGTTCAGCCTCGCCCTGACGCTCTGGAGCTCGACGAAGGGGACCAAGGCTCTGATGACGGCCATGAACATCGCGTACAACGAGCCGGAAGCCCGGGGCCTGGTGAAGGGAAATCTGACCGCCATGGTGTTCACCCTCGGCGCGGTCGTCTTCACGATCTTCTCCTTGGTGACGATCAGCGCCATTCCCGCCGTGCTGGAGTTCCTGGACTTCGGCGAGCCCTTGAACTCGCTTCTGCGGTGGTCGCGTTGGCTGGTCTTGGTGACCTTCTTCGTCGCCGCGCTGGCGATTCTCTATCGCTACGGGCCGCATCGCGCCAACGCGCGCCTGCAATGGATCACGCCGGGCGCCGTCGCGGCGACCGTGGTTTGGGTGTTGGGTTCGATCGGGTTTTCGCTCTACGTCGCCAACTTCGCCGACTACAACGAGACCTTCGGCTCTCTGGGCGCCGTCGTCGTTCTCCTGTTCTGGCTCTACCTCTCCGCTTTCGCCATCTGCCTCGGGGCGGAGTTGAACGCCGAGCTCGAGCACCAGACCTATCGCGATTCCACCACCGGTCCGCCCCGCCCGGCCGGCTCGCGCGGCGCCTACGTCGCCGACCACACCGCGGAATACGACTAGACATCAACGAAGGAGGATTTGGCATGTACAGTATTTTTTATCTCATAGGGGTCGTTGTTGTGATCCTTGCCGTCTTGTCGCTTTTGGGCTTGGCTTAGAGCGAGGTGAACGGCGTTCCATTCGACGGTTGCCATGGGCACGGACGACCTGTTGCGAGATACCCTTTGGCTCGCGATTTTATTGCTTTCGATTGCCGTCGCGCATGTCGCCTTCCGCCTGGCGTGCCGGGGGTTGAGCCTGCTGGTGCCGCGCGCGACCGGGCGGCTCGCCAAGGTCACGGATTGGTATTTGGGTTCGCGCGCCGGCGCCTATCTCGAGCGGACCGCGCCCCGCACCGTCGCTTTCGTCCGCGCGCGCCTTGACACCAAGACCTTCGTCGGCTGGCCGCTGACGGCCATGGCCCTCTGCGCCGCGGTCATCGCGATGTGGATGGCCGAGGTGGCCGAGGACGTGGTCACCGAGCCGGAGGTTCAGCAGCTCGACGAGGCCATCCTCGCGGCGATCTCCGACGTGAGGAGCGAGCCGCTGCTGAGCCTGTTCTATTGGATCACCGGCCTCGGCGGGAATCCGGCCCTGGTCGCTGCGGCGGTGGTCGGCGGGGTCATGCTGTGGGCCGGCCGCCGCAAGCCCTTGCTGTACGGCTTGACGGCGACCGCCGTCGGATCCCAGGTGACGCTGTGGATCGGCAAGTATGCCTTCGACCGGTCGCGGCCCGAGTTCCTCACCGATGCCACGGCGATCTCGCCGTCGTTCCCGAGCGGACACACGACAAGCGCCATGGCCATCTACGGCTTCCTCGGCTACGCGGCGGCGCACCTCGTCGCAAGCGGCCGCGCCCGGGTGGAGATCGCCTTCTGGACCGCCCTCGTAGTCATTCTGGTGGGGCTCAGCCGGATTTATCTGCACGTGCACTATCCCTCCGACGTCCTGGCCGGCCTCCTGCTCGGCGGGCTTTGGGTTCTGGTCGGTGTCGCGATCGCCCAGTGGCGGACCGAGGTTTGCCAGCGCCGCGAGGCGGCGCGCACGCCCTCGGGCGCGGCCTTGTCCGCCGCCGGATCGAGGCGGTCGCCGACCTATCGCGACAGCGCGTGACGGGACCGGCCGGTCCCACCAGGAAAAGCCTCCGGCACCCTTCGCCGCGACGCGCGAAGCCGCGGCCGCAGCGAAGGGCGGGCGGAACTTTTACCGCTCGGACGACGTTCTTCCGGTGAATGCAGATCTCACATCCATCCATCAGGAGAACGAAGACATGTCTTGGGACCGCGTTGAGGGGAACTGGAAGCAGCTCAAGGGCGAAGCCAAAGAGCAATGGGGCAAGCTGACCGACGACGAGCTGGATCAGATCGAAGGCAAGCGCGACAAGCTGATCGGCCGCATCCAGGAACGCTACGGCATCGCCAAGGACGAGGCCGAGCGCCAGGTCTCGGAGTGGGAGAACCGGCGCGTCTAGCGCCATGGGACCGACGGGGTCCGACGGGGCTCGACCGGGTCCGACGCGCGCGTCCGCGCGGCGGCCGGAGGCAACGGAAGACCGGCTGGAAATCACAGAAGGTTCGAGATCGATGCGAATGATTTTGCCCGCCAGCGTCACGGCGGTCGCGGTCGTCGCGGCCGGGCTTGCCGGGCCGGCGCTCGCGCAAGACTGCTCCCAGTCGCTGCGCGACTACAACGAGACGATGATGTCGGAGGAGGGTTATCGCCGGGGCGTCGCCCCTGGGCTGCAAGCGGACCTGCGTCAATTGCGCGACGCGGCGCATATCCTCGACCAAGCCGGGCAGGAAGACGCGTGCGGCGCGGTCGTCGCGGCCATCAAGGACATGGTGGAGACGTCGCGCGAGGCCGCCGAGGAAGCGGCCGATGCCGAGGAATGGCGGAGCCGCGAGATCGAGCGACTGAAGACCGCCAAGACCCTGGAGCAGGTCGCGGGCCAAATGCGGGCCGAGGAGATCATCGGAAGCGACGTGCGCAACATGGAAAACTCCGACCTCGGCGAGATCGAGGACGTGCTCCTCGCGACCAAAGAGGGCGAATCGTCCTACGCCGTCATTTCCCACGGCGGCTTCATAGGCTTGGGAGAAAAGCAGATCGCCGTGCCCATGAAGCACCTCATGGTGACCGAGGACAGGGATACTTTCGTTCTCGACGTCTCCGAGGGCCAGCTCGACAACGCCCCCAGCTTCGAGCGCGGCGAGTTCGACAAGATCGCGGACGAGAAGTGGCGCCGCGCCAACGACGAGTATTTCAGCAACTGATTTTTCGACGAAGCAGCACCAACGGCGGCGGACCGCGCACTATTGAAGGTCCGCCGCCGATACTTTCCCTCTGCACCACGATCCCGCCGCACCAAGATCCCGCCGCCCGCCCCGAACTCGTCGTCTCGGAAGGCCGGTCCCCGCGCCACGGGCGGCCCGGCCCCCGGGGTCCGGCGGGCCGAACGTCGTAACGGCGGCGCATCGCCCGGAGCGCGTTCGCCCGCCGTTCGGGGCGGTCCGGCGACGAGGCTTGGCGCTGAGCCCTCCGACATGCACAATATTCCCAGCCGGGTCGCCTCGCGGCGGCTGGCGGCCGGCGAACCAGCGGGAGTGGTCAGCACGTGACCAAGAAAGCGAAGAAGCGCTCCGAGGCGCCCGACCAGGACGGCCTGCCGAATATGAAGCGCAAGCCGTTCGAGAAGGAGCTCCACAAGCTTCAAGTCGAACTGACGCGCCTGCAGGCCTGGGCGATCGCCGAGGGCCAGCGGATTATCGTCGTCTTCGAAGGCCGCGACACGGCGGGCAAGGGCGGGGTCATCAGCCGCATCACCCAACGGACCAGCCCGCGGGTGTTCAAGCACGTCGCCCTGCCGAAGCCCTCCGACCGCGAGAAGTCGCAGATGTACATTCAGCGCTACATGGCGCATTTCCCGTCGGCGGGGGAGATCGTGCTGTTCGACCGCTCCTGGTACAACCGGGCCGGCGTCGAGCGCGTCATGAAGTTCTGCACCGACGAGGAATACGAGCGCTTCATACGTCTCGTGCCGTTCATCGAGCGTCAGATCGTCGAAAGCGGCATCATTCTGATCAAATACTTCCTCGACGTCACTCAGGCCGAGCAACGTCGCCGCTTCGAGGCGCGCCGCAACAACCCGGTCAAACATTGGAAGCTCAGCCCCATGGATACGGAATCGGTGCGGCGCTGGTGGGATTATACCGAGGCCTATCAAGCCATGATCCGGGCCACCGATACCGACATCGCCCCGTGGTATATCGTTCCGGCCGACGACAAGCGCCGCGCGCGGCTCAATCTGATCCGTCATATGCTGGATCAGATCCCCTATCGAAAGACGCCGGTCGATCTGCCCAAGATCCCGAAGGCCCAGGCGAACCCGGGGAACATTGATCCGCGCCTGTCGGCGGTGCACGTGGTGCTGAACCACTATCCCTAGGCCAATCGCTCGACCTCGGGGGCAAGATTTGACCTATCACAAAGCCAAGCCGCCGGGCGCTGGCCAAAATGAATAGGGATAGGGGTCGCGCGGGCGCGGGGCGGGCCCATTTTTGGCCCCGGCACGCGGGAAATCCATTAGACTCAGCCGCGAAGCGAGCGCAGCGGGGGGCCAGGCGATGAGCGTCGACGCCAAGGATGCCGACGGCAAACTGGAGATCGGCAAGACCAAGGAGGGGACCTCCCTGGTTCGCCTATCCGGCGACTGGCTGCTGCGCAAGGACATGACCTCCGCCGAGGACGTATTCGCCCGTATGGACCTCGCGGCCGGGACGGGCCGCGTCGCGGTCGATCTCTCCCAGGTCGGGCGATGGGACAGCGCCCTGGTCGCCCTCATGGTGCAGCTTCGCCGCGGCTGCGAGAGCCGCAACCTCGAGATCGATTCCCGGGGCGCGCCCGACGGCTTGGCCCGACTGGTCGATCTGGCGCTTGCCGTGCCCGAGCGCGCGGGCGCCAAACGGACCGAATCGGCGCCGCCGTTCCTCGAGAGCATGGGCCGGCAGACCCTCGATGCGATAAAGAGCAGCGGGGAGATGCTCGCCTTCCTCGGCGAGGCGGTCATCGCCCTCGGCAACGCGGCCAGGGGGCGCGCGCGCTTCCGCGCTTCCGACGTCTTTCTCGTCCTGCAGGACTGCGGGCCGCACGCCTTGCCGATCGTGACCCTGATCAGCTTTCTCGTCGGCATGATCCTGGCGTTCGTCGGGCTGGTCCAGCTCCAGCAGTTCGGCGCCGACATCTACGTCGCCAATCTGGTCGCCGTGGCCATGGTGCGGGAGATGGGCGGGATGATGACCGGCATCATCATGGCGGGGCGGACCGGGGCAGCTTTCGCGGCGCAACTGGGCACCATGAACGTCAGCGACGAGATTTCCGCCTTCCGCACGCTCGGCATTCCGCCGACGGAGTTTCTCGTGCTGCCGCGTATGCTGGCGCTGATCTTCGCGGTTCCCCTGCTGACGGTCTACGCCAACGTGGTCGGCATGTTCGGCGGCTCCGTGGTCACCGGCCTGCTGTCGGACGTGTCGCTCCTGCAATACTATGTCCAGACGGCATCCTCCGTAACCCTCGGCGACTGGATCGGCGGCCTCTTCAAGGCCGTCATCTACGGCATCATCGTGGCGATCGCCGGTTGCCTGCGCGGCATGCAGTGCAAGAAGAGCGCGGCGGCCGTTGGCGACGCCGCCACCTCGGCCGTGGTCACGGCGATCGTTTTCATTATCCTGGCCGAAGCCGTGCTGACGGTGATCTACACGGTTTTGGGCGTCTAGGGGCGCGGCGGCGATGGCGATGACCGAGACGAGACAGCAGGCGGCGGCGAGCGCGGCGTCGGCGCCGGACGCGGAGGCGCCGATCGTCGTCGAAGACGTCACCATGGCTTTCGGCAGCTTCGTCGTCCAACGCGACCTCAACTTCCAGGTCGACCGCGGCGACATCTTCATCATCATGGGCGGCAGCGGCTGCGGCAAGTCGACCGTCATGCGCGCCATGCTCGGCCTGCAGCCGCCGGCGCGGGGGCGCATCCTTTTTCAAGGCGAGAGCCTTTGGGAGATCAGTGACGCGGCCCGTCAGGGCCTGATGCGACGATCCGGCGTGGTGTTTCAGAGCGGCGGCCTGTGGAGCTCGATGACGCTCGCCGAGAACGTCGGGCTGCCTCTCGGCGAGTACACCGATCTCGGCCCGCGGGACATCGCCGAGATCGCCAAGCTGAAACTGGCCCTTGTCGGCCTGGCGGGCTTCGAGGACTTCTATCCCTCGGAGATATCCGGCGGCATGCAGCGCCGCGCCGGCGTCGCCAGGGCCCTGGCGCTCGATCCGGAGATCCTGTTTTTCGACGAGCCGTCGGCGGGGCTCGACCCGATCAGCTCGGAACGACTGGACGAGCTGATCATGGAGCTGCGGGACAGCCTGGGCGCCACCATCATCGTGGTAACCCACGAGCTGGCCAGCATCTTCGCGATCGGGACCAACTGCGTCTTCCTCGATCCGCAAAGCAAGACCCAGATCGCCACCGGCAACCCCGTCTGGCTGCGCGACCATAGCGACAACGCCATGGTGCGGGAATTTCTCAATCGCGGGCGTGTCGGCTCGGAAGCGAAGGGGGCCACCAATGAAGAAAGCTAACCCGAAGGCGGTCGGCGGCTTCGTGGTCGGCGCGATCATTCTGGCCGTGGTCGCGGTGATCGTGTTCGGCAGCGGACGGTTCTTTCAACAGCGCTCTGAGAACGTCGCCTTCTTCTCCGGCTCGCTGCAGGGGCTGCGGGTCGGCGCGCCGGTCCAATTCAGGGGCGTCGAGATCGGCACCGTTAAGGACATCTATGTTCAGATTAATCCCGAGACCCTGGATTTCGTGATTCCAGTGATTCTGGATATCAACCTTGACCATATCCGGGGCTTGCAGGAAGCGACAAGGAAGACGGGGAGCCACCTCGACGAGCTGATCAAGCTGGGGCTCCGGGCGCAGCTCAACCCGCAGAGCCTGGTCACCGGGCAACAGGCGGTTCAGTTGACTCTGAGCCCGGACACGCCGGTCAATCTGGTCGAGACGGACCTGCCTTATGGCCAGATCCCGACCATTCCGTCGAGAATCGCGCAGATGGAGCAGTCGGTCGGGTCGGTTCTCCAGGACATCAGCGAGGTTCTCAACCAACTGCGCGACCTACTCGAGCGAAACAAGGCGGAGATGGGCCAGGTCGTGGCCAACGTCACCGATGCCACGAGCGACATGAAAGGCACCATGACGGATCTGCGAAAGGCGGCCGCCGACGTCTCGGAGATCACCGGCGAGATCGCGCAGAGAAAGGACGAAGTGCTTCGCGTCATCGACACCGCCAACGAGACGCTGCTGTCCTATAAGTCCCTCGCCGACCGGGCCAATGCCCTGGTGGCCGAGAACGAGGACGACCTCTCCCAGGGGATCGCGGGCTTGCGCGAGCTGGAGCAGAAGGTGTCCGATCTGGCGCAGACAACGGAGGCGCTCTTGAGCGAGAACCGGCGCGGCCTGCGCGATTTCACCGAGGACGGCCTCTACGAGATCAGAAACCTCGCGGTCGACGCGCAGGCCGCCGTCGAACAGTTTCGCCGCGTGATGGAGGAGATGGAGCGCGACCCGGCGCGTTTCTTCCTCGGCAAGCCGGGACAGGTGGAGGTCAGATGATGTCGGAGCCCAAGAAGACGAGCTTGACGATTTCGCGCCGGCGGGCGGTGATCTCCGGCGCCGCGATCCTCGGCATCGCGCTGTCCGGCTGCCAGGTGCCGGGAGGCGGCACGCCGCCGCGCAGGGTCCGGCTGTCGCCGGCCGACGATTTTCCGCCCAACCTGCCGAGCGTCGCCTGGACGCTGCAGGTTCAGGAGCCGGACACCACCCTGGCGCTCAACACGGCGAAGATCGCCTACGTCAGCGCGAACGGCGACATCAATTATCTTTCCACCGGCGAATGGACCAGCCGGGCGCCGGAGATGGTCATGGAGCTGCTGGTCGAGTCCTTCAAGAACACCGACAGGATGCTCTCCGTCGGCGACCGCCGTGCGCGCATCCGCCCGGATTTCGAGCTCGAATCGACCCTGAGCGCCTTTCAGGTCGAGGAGAGGGAGAGCGATGCCGGCGTCGTCCGCATCGAGCTGAGCGGCCGGCTGGTGGAGAAGCCGCGGCGCGCGGCGCTCTCGGCCTTTGCCTTCGATTCGGAGGTCGAGGCGCAGCCGCTGACCCTCGACAACATCATCGCTGCCTTTCGCGGCGGCCTGCAGGACGTCATGGCGCAGGCGGTGGAGTGGACGCTCAGGACCGGCGCGGCGGTCTAGGCTCATGGCCGCGAACGCCGCTTTTGAAAGCGAGCCTTAGTGTCCGTCCGGAAAGAAGTTGATTCGTTGGAATCGTTTGTGATTCTGTTTTGGCCACCAATTCGCGGAGCAGGAGGTGGCCGGTGTGGAGACCCGATAACCGTCGGCTCTACGAGCGCAAATGCGCTCGCTATCCCAGCGATTTGAGCGATGCCGAGTGGGCGCTGATCGCGCCGTTGATCGCGCCAGCCAAGCGTGGCGGGCGGCCGGGGTGCGAAACTGGTCGCGCCGATGATCGGGGACGATCAGCCCGACGGGCGTATTCCGCAGGGGCGCCGTCATCCAAAATTGTTGGCTGTGGATTGGCGAAATCGCGATCAACGCCATGGGCTCCCCGACAGGCAATTCATTACCCTGAGCAGTCACTTTTCGTTGCTCTGTCAGCGCTGGGCGATAACCTTCCAAACTTACACAGTCGGTTGGAAGAGGGAAGCTATGACAAGTTGGACCAAGCCCTTTCTGGTGGTCTCTGCGGTGTTCATTGCCAGCCCTGCCTTGGCGCAGGGCTACGATATTGTGATCTTAAACGGCCAGGTCATGGACCCGGAGACCCGCTATGACGCAACGGCAAATGTCGGCGTGAAAGATGGCCGCATTGCGGTGATCACCCAAGAAGAGATCTCGGGCGCAGAGACTATCGACGCCAGCTGGCACATCGTCACCGCCGGTTTCATCGACCAGCATTTTCATTGGACCCGGCCTGTCGGTTACAAGCTAGCGCTGCGCGATGGCGTGACCACTGCGATGGATTTGGA
>JAWWCG010000012.1:0-17070 GCA_033720555.1 Kiloniellales bacterium
CGAGGCTGGCGGCCAGGCGCGGATCCTCGGGCGCCAAGGCCTCGCGGGCGAGGTCCAGCCCGACGGCCCAGTACTCGCCGGCCTGCGGCCAGTCGCCGGCCGCGAGCGCCTCCGCCGCGGCTTCCTGCACCTGCTCCCAGGTGAGCTCCGCCTCGCTCCAGCCGGCCCGGGCCAGGGCCTCGGCGTCCGGCAGCGCGACGCGCTTATCCGCCGAGGTAGGCGCGGCGCACATGGTCGTTCTCGTGCAGCTCGCCGGCCGGGCCCTCCAGGGCCACCGTGCCGATCTCCAGCACGTAGGCGTAGTCGGCCAGGCGCAGCGCCAGCTCGGCGTTCTGCTCGACCAGGATGACCGGCACGCCGCGCCGGCGGATCTCGCGGACGATGCCGGCGATCTCCTGCACCATGATCGGCGACAGGCCCATGGAGGGCTCGTCGAGCAGCAGCAGCTTCGGGTTCGACATGAGCGCCCGGCCGATGGCGAGCATCTGCTGTTCGCCGCCCGAGAGCGTCTTGCCCCACTGCCTGCGCCGCTCCTTGAGGCGGGGAAAATGGTCGAACACCATGTCGAGGTCGCGCGCCACCTCTTCCTTGTCGTTGCGCAGGAAGGCGCCGGTCAGAAGGTTCTCCAACACCGTGAGGTCGGGAAAGATCCGCCGGCCCTCCGGCACGTGGGCGATGCCGGCGGCGACGATCCGCTCCGGCGGCGATCCGTCGATGCGCCGCTCGGCGAACCAGATCTCGCCCTCGCTCAAGCCGACCAGGCCGGAGACGGCCCGCAGGGTGGTGCTCTTGCCGGCGCCGTTGGCGCCGATGATGGTGACGATACCGCCCGGCGGCACGCCCATGGAGATGCCCTTGAGCGCCGCCACCTTCTGGTAGCTCACGCTGACGTTGTCGATCCTAAGCAGCACCGCTGGCCGCTCCCAGATAGGCCTCGATGACCGCCGGATGCCGGCGGATCTCGTCCGGCGCGCCTTCGCTCAGGAGCTGGCCGAAGTTGAGCACGGTGATGCGGTCGCAAAGCCCCATGACCGCCTGCATGTCGTGCTCCACCAGCAAGATCGTCACGCCCCGGTCCCGCACGCGGCGGACCAGGTCCATCATGTGCCGCGTCTCCTCGGGGTTCATGCCGGTGAAGGGCTCGTCGAGCAGCAACAGCTTCGGCTCGGCGACCAGCGCCACCGCCATGCCGAGCGCGCGCTGCAGGCCGTGCGGCAGGTTCGAGGCGAGCTCCTCGGCGCGCTCCAGCAGGCCGAAGAAGTCGAGCGTCTCGCGGGCGCGCCGCTCGGCCGCGGCTTCGCGCGCCCCGTTGCGGCCCAGCAAGGTGTTCAGCAGGCTGTCGCGGGCGTGCAGGTGCGCGCCGACCATCACGTTGTCGAGAACGGAAAACTCCTGGAACAAGGTGGTCGACTGAAAGGTCCGCACCAGCCCGAGCGCGGCGATCGCGCTGGTCCGCAGGCCGGCGATGTCCCTGCCTCGGTAGATCACCCGCCCCGAGGTCGGCGCGTAGAACCCGGAGATGACGTTGAAGGTGGTGGTCTTGCCGGCGCCGTTGGGCCCGATCAGGCCGCGCACCTCGCCGGGCTCGACCGCGAACGTGAGGCCGTCGACGGCGGTCAGGCCGCCGAAGCGACGGGTCAGCCGCTCGACCTCAAGAATTGGCATCGCGCGTCGGCTCGCTCATGAGTCCCCCGTCGTGCCCGGGCGTGCGTTGCGCCGCTTGCGCCCTGTCCCTGTCTTGTTTTGGTCCCGCGCCGCCTCGCGCGGCCCGCGACTTCCTGGCTACATAATTCGTAGCGCCATAAATGGCACAGGGTCCACGCACTGTCGAGCGGTCGGGCGCTGCGCGCCGCGTCCGGCCGGGCGGCCGAGGTTCGTCGAGGCCTCCGCCGCTGGCGGTCGCGAGAGAACTGCTTTAGGCATGTAGTCTTTACAAGGCGCCTGCGCGGCGCGCTAAGGACCACGGGGAAGGAAAAGACATGCACCGAAGCCGCTTGGGGGGATTCATCATCGACTGCCGAACCGAGGATCTCGACGCCGCGGCGGAGTTCTGGAGCCAGGCGCTGGGCTATCCCACGTTCCGCCACGACGACCCGGCGGAAGCCGACTACGTGCAGCTCCGCACCGACCCCGAGGATCTGCAGATCGAGGTCCAGAAGGTCGATCACGAAAGCCGCGTTCACCTGGATATCGAAACCGACGACGAGGAGGCCGAGGCGCGCCGGCTCGAGGGATTGGGCGCCAAGCGGGTGGCCAAGGTCCGCGGCTGGCTGGTGATGGAAGCGCCGACCGGGCAGCGCTTCTGCCTGGTGAACCCGCAGCGCGCGGCCTTCGAGGCCGAAGCGAACCTCTGGGACTGAACGCCCAGGCCGTTCGTCCCAGCGCGGCGGAGGCGCGCGGATGGCCTGTCGTTCGCCGCCGGCCAGGGGGGCTGCGCGGAACGCCCGCCGTCGGCGCTTAACCGGATGGTTAGTGCCGTTTTACCATTCCTCAATCGCGGCTCTTTAGGTTTCCCCTGCGCGGTCTTCAACGCCGAGGGGTCAGCGATTGCGTCAGCTTTTGCGCAGCTTTGCCGCGGTTCGCGTCGCGATGTTCGTCGCGATGTTCGTCGCGATCGCGGTCGCGGGCGCCTGGTCGGCGTCGCCCGCCGCGGCGGTCGTTCATTCGGCGGGCGCGCGGCCGTTTCTGCTCGAAACGGTGGAATTCCGCGGCATGCCGTCGGGCGGGTGGTACGACTTTCCGGACAAGGTGGCCGAGGCGCTCGACCTGCTCTCGCGATGCGCCGGGTCGCCGGAGCGCTGCCCCAATCGCGAGGTGTCCGAACTGCTGGCCGAGACCGCCACGCTCTCGCGACGCGAGCCCTACCAGATCCTGGCGGCCGTTAACGGTTTGGTGAACCGGAGCCCCTACCGCAGCGACTTGGAGAATTTCCACACCGACGAATACTGGGCCTCGCCCCTGGAGTTTCTGACTTTCTCCGGCGATTGCGAGGACTTTGCGATCTTCAAGTATGCGCTGCTGCGGCATCTGGGCCTGCCGGCCGAATCGCTGCGCGTCGTGCTGCTGAGGCGCAAATCCGACGGCGTCGGCCACGCGGTCCTCGCCGCCTACCTGGACGACAAGGTCTACATCCTCGACAGCGCGAACCCCCAGGTGCGCCCGCAGAGCGAGGTGACGAGCTACACCGCCGTCTTCTCGTTCAACGAGACATCGCGATGGGCCCACATCGCCACCCGGCCGGCCGTAAGGCGGGCGGCGGCGCCCGCGGATTCGGACTCGTTCCTGCGGCTCTATCACGCGGTCTTCTCGTCGACCGCGCCGGGGCCCAACGAATACCGCGTCCAACTCGGCGCCTTCCGCTCGCTGGAGAACGCCAATCGCCTGTGGCAAGAGGTCTGGCGCGGGCAATGGGGCTTGCTCGGCCAGATGGAGCCGCGGATCCACAGCCTCGATCTCGGCGAGCGCGGCGCCCTGCATCTGCTGCAGATCGGCGCGATGGCGAGCGCCCGGCAGGCCGAAGCTCTCTGCACGGCCCTGTCGCGACGCGGGCTCGACTGCCTGGTGATCGGACCCGGCGGGCAGGACGGCGCGGCGGCCAGCTAGCGCGGGCGCGACCGGCGCCGCGAAATCTCTCGCCGAATTGCTAGAGGCTTATATGCACGGCCATCGCCCTTATATAAGGGGGAGGGCCTGCCATCATGACACCAGCACGTCGCTTCATCGTCTGCCTCATGGGCATCTCCTTCTTGGCGCTGGCCGGCTTTCCGCCGGCGGCAAGCGGCGCCGGAGAGGACGATTATCGGCTCTTGGCCCAATCCTATCGATCGGACTCGCGTCGAGGCATCGAGCGCAACCACCACCGCGGGCGCAGTTTCTCCGAACAGCGCAGCCGGCTGCGCAACCCCAGCTATCTCCGCCGCGAGGACAGCCGTCGCGCCCTATCCCAAGACTCGGCCGAGCGCCGTCCCCAATTCTCCGATGTGCCGGCGGCGCCGGGGCAAAACGTCTGCCGGACCATGACATCCGTCGAGACGGTCGAGGGCCGGCGGGCCCTCGTCAGCCAGCGCGAATGCGTCGATTCCTCCGGCATCACCCATGTCGCCCCGGGTAGCCGGCGGATAATCAGATACTACGACGAGTGAGCACGCCCTCGGGCCGCGCGGCCGCTTGGCGCCGTCAGTTCCATTCCGCCAGGTTGCAGCCCGAGACCAGGCAGGCCCGCATGGCGGACTTGGTCGCCGGCCCGTAGCGGCCGTCGATCGGCCCGCGGTAATAGCCGTCGCGCGACATCGCCTGCTGGGACTTCCTGATCCAGTCGGAATTGGCGATCTCCATCGCCTTCTCCAGCATGGCGAAGGCGCCCTCGTTGCGCCCGAGGGCGGCGAGGATCTGGGAATGGGTGGCCAAATAGGCCGGGGTATCCGGCGCCACCGAGAGGGCAAGCTCCGAATCGCGCAGGGCCTCGCGCAGATGGCCCAGCCGGTAGAAGGCGCGCGCGCGATCGTTGTAGGCGGGCGCATAGCTGGGCTTCAGGCGAACGGTGTGGGTGAAATCCAGGATCGCCTCTTCGATGTCGCCCGACTTCTCGTTGGCGACGCCGCGGCTGTAGTAGGCGAAGGTATAGTCCGGCGCGATCTCGACGGTCCGGGTGAAATCCCTGATCGCCTGGGCGTAGTCGCCGCGCTTGAAGTAGATTTCGCCGCGATTGTAGTAGGCGGCGGCCAAGCCGGGGTTGAGGCGTATGGCCTGGTTGAACTCGTCGAGGGCCTTGTCGTAGTCGCCGCTTTTCGAGAAGGCCTGACCGTTCTCGCTGTGGGAAAGCGCCAACTTGTAAAGATTGGCGTCCTGGCTGCTGGCCGCGCTCTGTGCCGGTGCGCTCTGCGCGGGGGCCGCTTCCTCGGCGGCTTCCGCCGGCTCCTGCACCTGCACCGCCACCTCGCTGCGCCCGTCCGACACCAGGCATTCGATGCCCCGCGACGCCAAATCGCGGCACAGCGACATGGAGGCCTGCACGTCCGCCAAAGGCCCGGCCTTCAGCACGTACATGGCGTCCTGCCCGCCGTCCTGGACCTTTGCGATTTGATAGCTCAGGTCCTTCAGAAGATCCTCGTGATCCCGCTGCAGGCGCCGCCAGAGGATCGGGGCGCTCTCGGGCCGCCTGAAGGCGCCGAGGCGGATCCACTGGGCGTAGAACGGCGTGGCGGCGCGCGGCGGAATGGCCGCCGTCCGCACCGCTTCGTCGTCCGCCTGGGACGCGCTGGGCGCGGCGGCTTGGGCCGACGACTCCGCCGCACGCTCCGTCTCGCTCGAGCCGCCGGCGCGATCCGCCGGGTTGGCCGCCGGGTCGTCGGCGCCGGCCGAGCGCTCCAGCGTCAGGGTGATGCCCGAGTCGGGATCTTCGTCGTTCGTCGTCCCCGCCGTCGTCCCCGCCGTCGCGCTCGCCGTCCCGTTCGGGGCCGCGTTCGGAGCGGCGGATCCGTCGTCGCTCAACCCCAGCGCGCTGAGCAGTTGTTGCACCAGCCCCGGCTCCTCGGCGCCCGAGCCGTCCGCGACGTCGCCGGCCGCCTGGCCCCGCTCCGCGCTCGCGGTGGCCGGATCCGAGGAGTCCGACCAGATCTCGAGGCCGCTGAGCAGCGAAGCCGCCCCCACCAGCACCAGGATGACCACCGCGGCGACCTCCAAGACGCGGCGCCACTTCTTCCTGTTCCTGGCCGATCGGCCATAGTCGCCATAGCGGCCGTCGCGAGACCCGTCGGTGTAGAGCGGCGCTATGCCCGCCGGCACATCCCTGGCCGGGGCCGGCTGGGCGGCGGCCTCGGGCTCGACGCGGCGAGACGGCTCTTGCGGGGGCGTCGGCCGAGCTTCGAGGGTCGTGCGGTCCGGCGCCGGGCCCGGCTCGGCCCCCGCCTGCGGGATCTGGATCGCCTCGATGGCCTCGAGATCGTCTTCGGGCGGCTCGGCGCGGACGTAGGTCTTGGCGAGCTCCGTGATCTGTTCCCTCAGGTCCTCGCGCTTGAACCCGCCCTCGAGCGAGCGCAGGGCTCTCAAGCCGCTGCGCTGAACGTTCTCGACGACGTCGAGGATGGTCTCCAGGCCGATGGTTTCCCGCTCTTCGCCGAAGCCGTAGACCAAGGCGGCGTCGCAGATGATGTTGATCGGCCGCGGCAGCCCTTCGGTGAAGAAGTAGACCGCGGCGCAGGCGAGGTTATCGAAGGTGTCGCGCCGGCCGCCGGCGACCGCCAGGCGGTGGCAGATATAGTCGCGGGTCTCGTCCAGCGTCAGGGGAGACAGGTGGAAATTGGCGGAGATGCGCTGGGCGAGCTGCCGCAGCTCGGGCCGGTTGATCTTGTCGAGGATCTCCGGCTGGCCGGCCAGGACGATCTGAAACATGAGGTCCTTGTCGACGTTGATGTTGGAGAGCATGCGCAGCTCCTCCAGCATCTCTGGCTCCATGTTCTGAGCCTCGTCGATGATCAGCACGGTGCGCCGGCCCCTGGCCCGCTGGTCCTTCAGGAAATCCGTCAGGATCTCGAACAGCTCGACCTTCTCCTTGCCCCGGTAGTCGAGATCGAAGGCGAGCAGGATCCAGTCGAGCAGGTTGCCGAGGGAGGCATGCGTGTTGGTGATCAGGCCCACGGTCGTGTGGGGATCGACCATCCGCAGAAAACGGCGGATAAGAATGGTCTTGCCGGAGCCAACTTCGCCGCTGATCAGGGCGAAGCTCGCCTCGCCCATCAGCCCGTATTCCAATATGTTCAGGGCAGCGCGGTGATGCTTGCCCAGGTACAAGAAATCGGGATCCGGTACGAGCGAAAAAGGCTTCTCACGAAATCCATAAAAGCTCTCATACATCCTTCGATACACCGTGAAATTTTACGTATTAATTTATGAGCCGAATGCGCCCCTACAAACAGACGGGTCTCAGTTTACACTAGACGTGTGACAAATGCACTGTCAGAACAAAGCAAGTATAATGCACTAGCCCGTCTCTTTGAATGTCATATTTGCGCCCTCATCGGCAAGGGCGGAGTGCCGGGGCGCCGTATTTTGTTCACTCTATATTCCCGCTAATGACCGCCTTCGCCGCGCCAAACCGGCGCTATTGGCTGGGCGTGTCGAGGCCGGGCGCGTCGAGGCCGAACCAGCGATTGCGAACGGCTTGATAGTCGTCCTCCGGATTGTAGGGCGCCACCGCCAGGCCGAGATCGCGTGCCGTCAGCAGGCCCATGGCCGCCAGGACGGCGTAGCTGGCGACGATCTCGTCGCGTTGGGCGCGGATCAGGTTGACCTGGGCGTCGAGAAACTCCTGCTCGGCGTCCAGGATGTCGAGGATCGTGCGCGCCCCGACCGCGTTCTCCTGGCGCACGCCCTCCAGCGCGATTTCGCTGGAGCGCACCTCCGAGCGGAAGGATTCCGATTGAGCCCGGGCGGTCAGCAAGCCGGTCCAGGCATCGATCGCCCGGCGCTCGGCGCCGCGCGCGTTCAATTCCACCTCCCGGCGGCGCTGCGTCGAGGTCTGTTTGTCCTGGCGCACCTCGCTCGACACCCGACCCTGCTGATAAATCGGGACCGTCACGTCCACGGCGGCGCGCACCACGTCCACCTCGTTGTCCGAGGAGCCGAAGTTCTCGCTGTGGCGCGCCTCGCCGGTCGCGAAGGCCTCCGGCAAGAGCTGGCCGCGCGAGACCGCGATCTGATGCTCGGCCGCGGATTGATCGAAGCGCGCGCTGATCACGTCCGGATTGTTCTCGAGGGCCGCGTCCACCACCTGGTCCTGGCTCTTGGGCAGGCCGTCCAGCATGTCCGGCGGCTCCAGGCTGCTCAGGTCGGGCGGGGTGCCGATCACCTCCTGGTAGACCGCCTCGCTGGCGTTCAAGAAGCCCTCGGCGCCGATGCGCTCCGCCGTCGCCCGGGCCAGGCGGGATTCCGATTGGGCCACGTCGGTGCGGGTCAGCTCGCCGACGTCGAAACGGTCCTGGGTCGCCTCGAGCTGGCGCCCCAGCACCTTCTCGTTGTTGATGTTGAGCTGCAGCACGGCCTCGTCGCGCCAGACGTCCATGTAGGCGCTGACCGCCGCCAGGAGAACCTCCTGCTCGATCGACCGGAGACGGGCGCGCTGCGCCTGAACTTCGGCCTCGGCGCGCGCGACGCCGGCGACCGTGCGGCCGCCGCGATAGAGCGGCTGTTCGACGCCGAGCAGGACTTCCCAGGGTTCGGTCGTCTCCGCGCCGCCCGTGTTCGAATTGTTGTCGATGCGTTCGACGCCGCCTTCGCCGTCGACGAAGGCGCTCGGCCGGTAGTTGGACAGCTCCTGCGGCACGCGCTCGTTGACGCCGCGCAGCTCGGCGCGCGCGGCCAAGAGGGTCGGATTGCCCGTGTAGGCCGCCGCCAGGGCCTCGTCCAAGGTCTCCGCCCGGGAGGATCCGACGGCGCCGGGCCATATCAGAAGCGCCGCCGCCAGCGGCCCCGCCAGGGCTTTGGGCGTGACATGAGCCGATATGTCGATCATGAGCTCAGTTCCTTCACCTCACCGTCGGCTAGTCGCCGGGCGCAGTCAACCCGAACCAGAGGTCGCGGACCTCTCGGTAGTCGACCTCGGGATCGTAAACGTTCACCGGTAGCGCGAGATCGGCCGCGGTCAGATTGCCGAGGCACTGCAGGATGCCGAACGAGGCCACCGTGTCGTCTCTTCGCGCCCGCGTCAGATTGATCTGGGCGTCGAGGAATTCCTGCTCGGCGTCGAGGACGTCGAGGATCGTTCGTTGCCCGACCGAGTTTTCCTCTCGCACGCCCTCGAGCGCGATCTGGGTCGACCGCGTTTCCGCGGTAAAAGAGCGGATCTGCGCGCCGGCGGTGACCAATTGCTCCCAGGCGTCGGTGCATTCCTGGCGCACGCGCCGGCGGGTTTCCTGGACCTCGATGCGCCGCTGATTGGCCGTCTGCTTGTCCTCGCGCACCCGGCTCGAGACGAAGCCCTGCTGGTAAAGCGGGATCGAAAGGACGGCCACGAGCCGGGCGGCGTCGGTCTTCGACTCGCCGCTCGTGGTGTTCTCGGAATGCAGCAACTCGGCGGACAGCGAGATCTCCGGATAGAGCTCGCCCTCGGAGTTGCGGACTTGGTGCTGGGCGGCCTTCTCGGCGAACTCCGCGGCCGCGATGTCCGGATTGCCTTCCAGGGAGGCCGAAACGGCGTCGTCTTCGCTTTTCGGCAGGCCCGCGAGCGGCTCCGGCGGCTCCACCGTGCCGGGCGGTATGCCGATGATCTCCTCGAACACCGCCCGGCTGGCGGTCAGGTCGCCTTCGGCGCCGATGCGCTCCGCCGTCGCGCGCGCCAGGCGGGCCTGGGACTGGGCGACGTCCGTGCGCGTCAACTCGCCGACGTCGAATCGGTCTTGCGTCGCCTCGAGCTGGCGGGTCAGGACCCGTTCGTTGTTGACGTTCAGGCGCAGCACCGCCTCGTCGCGCCACACGTCCATGTAGGCGATGGCCGCCGACAGCAGGACGTCCTGCTCGATCGCTTTGAGGATCGCGCGCTGGGCATGGACCTCGGCCTCGGCCCGGGCCACGCCGGAAACCGTGCGCCCGCCGCGATAGAGCGGCTGGGAGACGCCGATGCTCGCCTCGAAGGGATAGATCGTCTCGGCGCCCTCCCCGGTGTTGCGGTCGATCTCCTGGGCGCCGGCGAAGCCATTGATGCTGACGAACGGCCGGTAGTTCGAGAGCTCTTGCGGCACCCCTTCGTTGACCGCTCTCAGTTCGGCGCGCGCAGCCAGGAGGCGCGGATTGCTCGCATAGGCCGAGGCCAGCGCCTCGTAAAACTCCTGCGCGGCTGCCGGCGCCGCGCCGATCGCGAGCCAAACCATTGATAGATATATCAGAATTCGACAGGCCGCCACGCGCCGTCCCCACGCCGTTGGCGCGAAGTTTGGGCGACCGCCAAGTGGAATTCAACGGTTTTCCGCGAAACCGTGGCTAAGCAGCGGATATCAGATCACAAAGCCGCGAATTGGACGGGCCGTGACAGCTGCGGCCGCACGCCCGGCCGCCGCCGCGCGCCCGCTCGACGCCCGCTCGGCGCCCGCTTGCGCTCACGACGGGCCGAGGTCCTCGCCCTCGCCGACCAGGTTGGCGAGGTTTCGCGCCCGGTCGCGCAGGCGCCGGCGCACCATCAGTTTGCGCTGCGCGTCGGCCGGCAGATCGGTGAACACGATCATCCCCTTGTTGAGCAGGACCGTGATCAAATCGTCCAGAACGCGGACGAAGTCCGCGTCCGACTGCCGCAGCGCCTGCTGGAAACTCGTGCGGCCGATCATGCGGTCGCGCGCCTTGTCCACCAGGCTGTTTTGGCCGAGGAACGTCCGCAATTCGCGGTCTTCGGGGCTCAAGCTCTCGTGCGCGCAGTCGTTCTTGTCCTTGAAGACGGCGATGATCGCTCCGGTCTTGTTGCGTGCTACGTAAGGCATGATCCAACTCCACTTGACCGGAACCAAGACCGGGACTGGGACAGAGACCGGGGAGGCCGCGGCCGACGGCTAGGCGGCGCGGGGCGTAGAGCCGCCGAGGCCCATGCGCGCGCCACCGTTCAGGCCGCCAGTTCGGCGGACGCCGGCGCCGCGCCGGCGTGCGCGCCGCCTTGCGAGGCGGATGCGGCGGCGGGCGCCAGCAGGCGCCGGACGATCCTCTCGAGCTGTTCGACGGTTTCGAACGCGATCGTGACGCTGCCCCTTTGATCGTGGCTGGCGATCCCGACCGGCAGCCCGAGCCGGGCCGCCAGGCGGCGCTCGAGCGCCGCCATCGCCGCGCCGAGCGAGGTCGGCGCCGGCGCGCGCGTTTTGCCCGCCGGGGCGTCAGCCGACGCCGCCGACCGTTCGAGCAGCCGCAGCAGCTCGGCCACCTGCCGCTCGGTCCGGCCGAGGAGCCTGGCCAGCTCGGCATGGCTGTGATCGCAGGCGTCGATCAGCTGCCGAAGGGCCGCCGCGACCTCCAAGGGCGTCAGGTCCGGCCGCCGCAGGTCCTCCAACAGGGCGCATTCGAGCGCCCGCAGGTCGCTCAAAGCGCAAACCGCCACCGGCATGTGCGCAAACCCCGCCCGCCGCGCGGCCTGGACCGGCAGGTCTCCGACCACGACCTCGTAATGTCCGGGCTTCGCCGGGTGAGGGCGGACCAGGATCGGCTGGTGCCAGCCCTTGATTGCGAGGGCGTCGGCGAACGACGCGACGGCCGTCTCCGGATAGGCCTTGCGGCGGCGCAGGCGGCAGCTATGGAGCCTGTCCGTCGCGACCGTGAGAAACACGAGACCGTCTTCGGCGGACGGTTGGCGGGGCCCTCGGCCGAGTGCCGTCCGACTGGGCGCCGCCCGACCGAGCGGCGTCCGGCTTGCTGCCGCGCCGGCGCCCGGGGCCTTCCGCGTGATCCTCAGGCGCGAGGGATCGGTGACGACAAAGGTGATCTCGGGCCCCCGTCGGGTGCGCCCGCCGCCGCGAGCCGGAGCCTCGCGCCTGTCCGGGGCGTGGCTAGAGCGTCCGTCGGACGGGGTCGCCGGGCCACCTGGCGCGGGATCGGCGGGCCGTGCCGGATCGCCTACCGCTTTGCCGTCGCTTTCAGAAGTCGCCATTGCCAAGTCCCAAGTCGTCGGGCGGGCCGGGCCGCGATCTGAAAGGTTGCAGTTTATGATTAAGTCTCGATTAATTCCGGCGCCCATCGCCGGCGGCGACCGGCCGGCCCGCGAGGCCGTCGAAGAGCCGGCGCGCAGCTAGAGCAGTACCCGATCCGCGCATTCCGGGCTTGCCTTCCGGCCGGCGGCCTGCAACATCCGACAAAGGGGCCCCTGCGGTCCGGCCGACCGGCGGCGGCTCCAGCCCGAGTGGATGGGCCGTCGCCCTCGACCCTAGGATGCCCCGCACGATGCGCACGAGATGACCGCCGACATCAAACGCATCGCCGTGATCACCGGCGACCCGACGCTGCCCGACCCGACCAAGCGCGGCGCCAGCTACCACGAGGAAGACGCTCTCACCCACGAGGCCATGATGGCCGCGTTCGGCAGTCTGACCGGCTACCAGTTCTCGTTCCTGAGCGAGCACGCGAGCCTGCTGGAGCGCTTGCGCCGGGATCCGCCGGACCTTGTCGTGAACTTCTGCGACACCGGCTTCCGCAACGTGCCGACCCAGGAGCTCAACTTGCCGGCCTATCTGGAGCTCCTGGGGATCCCCTACACCGGGGCGCCGCCGGCCGCCATGATCCTCTGCTTCGACAAGGCGATCGTGCGCCTGGTGGCGAACGCGCTCGGGGTGCCGGTGCCGGGCGAGGTCTACATGGCCGCCGACCGGCCGCTCGACGCGCTGCCCGATCTCTTGCCCGCGATCATCAAGCCGAACGCCGCCGACGGCAGCGTCGGCATCACCAAGGACGCCGTCGTTCGCACGACGGCGGAGGCGCGCGACTACCTCGCTTGGCTGCGCGCCGCGCTGCCCGGCCGCGACGCCCTGTTCCAGGAGTACCTGCCCGGCGCCGAATACGGCGTCGGCCTGATCGGCAACCCGCAGACGGGTCTGCGCATGCTGCCGCCGCTCGAGGTCGACTACTCGCGCCTGCCGTCCGGGCTCAATCCGATCCTGTCCTTCGAATCCAAGGCGATGCCGGATTCGCCCTATTGGACCGAGATCGCGTTCAAGCGCGCCGAGCTGGCGCCGGAGCTGGAGGCCCGCCTGGAGGCCTGGACCAAGGCTCTCTTCAAGCGGCTCGGGCTGCGCGACTACGGGCGTTTCGACTTCCGGGTCGCCGCCGACGGCGAGCCGAAGCTCATGGAGGTGAACCCCAACCCGGCCTGGGCCAACGACGGCAAGCTGGCCTTCATGGCGGGCTTTGCGGGGATCGAGTACCGCGACCTGCTGCGCCTCGTCCTGGAGGCGGCGATCGAGCGGCTCGCGAAGCCCGCGCCCTGAGGCGGCTCGGATCGCGATAAGGGGGCGCGCGTCGTTTTCGTCGTTTCCTTCTGGTCGGAGGCATCATGGTCGATTGGATCGGCGACCCGCAGATCTGGGCGAGCCTGCTCACCTTGACCGCGCTCGAGATCGTTCTCGGGATCGACAACGTCATCTTCATCTCGATCGTCGCGGACAAGCTTCCCGAGTCCGAGCGCCGCCGCGCCAGGGCGCTGGGGCTGGGCGGCGCGCTGGTGATCCGCATCGCCTTGCTGGCGGTCATCGCCTGGATCATCGGCCTGACCGCACCCTTGTTCGAGCTGCTCGGCCGGGCCATCTCCTGGCGCGACCTCATCCTGCTCGGCGGCGGCCTGTTTCTGCTGGTCAAGGCGACCCACGAGATCCACCAGGCGGTCGAAGGCCCCGACGGCCGAAGCGCGGTCCGCGGCGGCGCCGAGTTCGCGACCGTGATCGTTCAGATCATGCTGCTCGATCTCGTGTTCTCGTTCGATTCGATCGTCACCGCCGTCGGCATGGCGCAACACCTGGCCGTCATGGTCGCGGCGGTGGTGATCGCCATGGTCGTCATGTTCGTCGCCTCCGGCCCGATCAGCGACTTCGTGTCGCGCCACCCGACGGTGAAGATGCTGGCGCTCAGTTTTCTGATTCTGATCGGCGTCGCCTTGGTGGCCGACGGCCTGCAGTTCCATATCCCCAAGGGCTACCTCTACTTCGCGGTGGCCTTCTCGGCCCTGGTGGAGGGCCTCAATCTGGCCGCGGCGCGGCGTCGCAAGCTGCGCCGGGCGGACGGGCCCGCCGCCGACTGACGCTCGCTTGGCACGGCCCGGGCGAGGCGGCTCACACGAGCTGGCGCGGGATGGCGATGGTCCAGTCGTGGCGCGCCACCGGTTCCTCGCCTTCGTAGGCCACCAGCTCGCCGCTGAACTGGAAGGCCTCCAGCGTCGCGGACAGGCGCGTGCGGCAATCGATCTTCACCGACCAGTCGTTGCGGCGGAGCTGCGTCGTCTGGTCGAATTCGGTCTGGGCGGAGAGCGGATCGTTCTCGATGATGCGGTAGCGTTTGACCAGCATGTAGCCGAGGTCGAGGTCGATCTCCTCGAGGCGGGCGAGCGAGGCGCCGCCGAACTCGCCGGCGTCGCTCTCCAGCGTGTAGACGACCTCGTTGGTGGTCAGGTCGGTCTCGAGCCGGCGCCGCGTCGGCAGGTGCCGCAGCTTCTTGTGGGAGATGCCGGGCGCCGCTTCCGGCTCGCCGAAGGGCGGCAGCGCCTCGTCCTCGGCGCGCGGCGGCCGCGCCGGCAGGTCGAGCGTGCTCTCGCCCGTGCGCACGGCGATGATCGCCGCCTCGGGCGACGGCCATGCGATCGGCCAGTAGCTGCTGGAGAGCGACAGGCGGATCCGGTGGCCCGGCGGGAAGGCGTGGGCGATGTCGTTGAGCTGCAGGCGCAGGCGGGTCCATCGGCCCGGCACCAGGGGCGTCGGCGTCTCGTGGCTGTCCCGGTGCGTCAGGTTGAGCAGGCCGTAGCTGACCCGCAGCGACGATCCGTCGGGCGCCACGTCGCACAGCCGCGCCGCCAGCAGCGCCGCCGGCTTGTCGCTTCGCAGGTCGAGAGTCACTGCCGGCGCGCCGAAAATCTCCAGCCGCTGGTCCAGCGGATCGCTGTCGAAGACCAGGGAGCCGCCGTCGTCGGGCCGCTGGTCGCGCGGCATCTCCCCCTCGGCGCCGAAGCCGCACCACTCGCCGCCGCGCAGGCCCGTCGTCTGCGGCGAGCAGAACGACACCTCGCCGGGCGTCGCCTCGTCGAGCCAAAGATGGCCGGGATTGAGATGCAGGTGCAGCGGCGTGATCCGCTCGCTCGGCCAGGTTTCCTCGGCGATCCAGCGGCCCGGCCGGGCCTCGTACTGGGGCTGCGGCGCGACGCTCTCCTGCATCCAGGCCCGGAACATCGGCTCGTCCATGATGCCGGTCTCCACGCCCTTGAGCCACTGATCCCACCAGCGCACCGCCTCCTGCAGGAATCCGATCGCCGGCCCCGGCACGCCGTCGTGCGGGAAGACGTGGGCCCAGGGGCCGATCAGCCCCTTGCGCGGGCTCTTGAGGTTGGCCAGCAGCCGGGGCACGGCGTTGGAATAGCCGTCCGCCCAGCCGCCGATCGCGTAGACCGGGCACTGGACGGCGTCGTAGTCCTCGCAGATCGAGCCGTGCTTCCAATAGTCGTCGCGCCAGGAATGGCGCATCCACAGCGCCGGGAACGGCTCGAGCGCGTCGAGACGCTCGAGCCACATCTCGCGCCAGCGCTCGCCGACGATCTCGGGGTCCGGCGGCAGCGCCGAATAGAGCGTCAGAATCGAGCCCCACTGCATGTTCTCGTTGATCAGGCAGCCGCCCATGTAGTGGGCGTCGTCGGCGTAGCGGTCGTCGGTGGAGCAGAGCGTGATGATGGCCTTGAGCTCGGGCGGCCGCAGGGCGGCCACCTGGAGCGCGTTGAAGCCGCCCCAGGAGATGCCCATCATGCCGACGGCGCCGCTGCACCAGTCCCGGGCCGCGATCCAGGAGATGATCTCCAGCGCGTCCTCGTGCTCCTGCACGGTGTACTCGTCGTGCAGCAGGCCTTCGGAATCGCCCGAGCCGCGGATGTCCACCCGCACGCTGGCGTAGCCCTTCATCGCGAAATAGCGGTGGATCGGCTCGTCGCGGGCGCGCATGAAGTCGCGCTTGCGGTAGGGGATGTACTCCAGCACCGCCGGCACCGGGCTCTCGCTCGCGCTGACCGGCACCCAGACCCGCGCCGCGATGCGGCAGCCGTCGGACATGGGGATCCAGACGTTCTCGATTTCCCGGACCTGGGCCAAGGCGACGGCGTCCATCGGCGGGCTACTGGGGATGGCTCGACGGCCGGGCCGGATCGCCCGAGGCCCGGTCTCGCGCCGAACCCGCGGCCTTGCGGCCCCGGCGCGGCATGAGCTCTTGCGTCGACCAGAAGCTGAGCGCCAGCTTGTCGCGGACGTCCATCCCGGCCTGCAGGCTCCAGCAGTTCACGATCGCCAGGCGGAAGCCGCCCGGCGGCATGGAATGGGCGCTCGGCGGCCGGTCCTCGTGGAAGGTGATCTGGATCGAGGTGACCTCCGGCGTCTCAAGCAGGTCGTCGACCAGCGCGCGGGGCGGGTGGGTGTATTGTATGCCGTGGGCCCCGAACAGCACCACGCTGTAGCCCTCGCGCCGCCCCTCGTCGGCGAACGCCCACACGCCCTCGGCGTAGAGCCGGACCAGCGCCTCGACCCAGCCCGCGCCGTAGAGGTCGGGCCACTGGTCCGAGAAGCGCAGGTGCGCCTCGATGATGCGCGCGCCGATGGTCTCGAAGTTCACCATCCCGGTGTAGCCGGCGAGGTTCTCTCGCAGCCACGCCCCGCAGTAGTCCTCGATCTCCGGCCGCGCGTCCGCGAGGACGGTCCAGTGGTCGAACATGCCGCCCGCGAGCGGCTTGCCGATGACATGCCGCCACCATTGCGGCGCGCCGTCGACCACCGCCGCGTCGCTGCTCACGTGCTCGCCCTCGAACAACGGCATCCACATGTGGCCGGGGCGCTGCTGGTACTTGTACTCCTTCAGGGTCCTGAGGACGCGGGTGCCGGCGCCCATGCCGCGCATGTTGTAGATCGGCTTGCTGAAGATCGGAAAGAACGGCGGCTCGAGGCCGTGCGGGCCGCAGGTCAGGCCCTGGCTCTCGGCGATCGCCAGCTTGTTGTAGACCCACTTGTGGCGCGGATACCAGGCCCAGGCGTCGCCGTCCTCGGTGGGGATGCGCACCTCCTCGGGGCAGGCCACGGTCTCGAAGTACTGCATGCGCCAGGGGTCGGCTTCGCAAATCGGCATGGTCGAACGCTCCGGTTACCGCGCGCCCAGCATAGCCGGAAGCCGGCCAAAGTGCGAACGCCGCGACCGATGGGCCGGTCGGACGACGAATCGGATCGGGCGCCGGCGCCGCGGCGCCTCGATAGCCGCCTCAATAGAGGAAGCTGCCGCCGTCGACGATGAGCTTCTGGCCGTTGACGTAGCCGCCGTCGTCGGAGATCAGGAAGCGGATCGCCGCCGCGACCTCCTCGGGCTCGCCGATCCGCCCGGCCAGGA